>NZ_JAEQCT010000143.1:0-12803 GCF_020738205.1 Microcoleus sp. PH2017_24_DOB_U_A | reverse complement strand
TGTTAATTACGTGTTTTTCTACGAGCTGCATTTGACTCGACATGAGTAAATGTACTGTGCTTTGTATTATATACGACTTCCTGCGAGCATCAACATGGCTGGTCAAAAAATTATAATGATTCCAAACGCAGATTCCTCTGACGCAAGACGCCCGCATCTGTCATCCAATGGCACGGGGGCAAAAACAAATTGAACTACGGGCAAATAGTCTCGCGCCGCCACAATTTGCTCAAAAAGCTACCCAAATAGTCAAGGATGGGTAGCTTTGTCCATAAATTAAGTTACAGTTCCTAACCCTTCCCACTTGCGGGTCAACACGCCCACTTCTTCGGCAATCTCTAAGTCGTAATTCTGCTCCTTGAGCGCTGCTGCAACTTCATTCTTGCTGTGGTAGTAGCCCAATCCCAACTCGGCGATCGCCTCTCGACTCATACTCCTCTCGGCAATCAAGTGGTTGAGGGCGCCACTTCCTACTTCGCCCCACAGCCAATCCCGGCACTGGGCGTACACCGCAGCCAGTATCCCCCGGCGCATCTCCCACTTCGCTGCTATTTCTATTTCCCTAGGGCTGTGTTCGCGTTCGGGCAGCGCGACTCCAACTCTCGAAGCTGCTTCCCGCAAAGCTTCTACCCAATCAATGGCGGTGCATGGAAGTGATTGCCCGGTTGCGTCCGCGTAGCGAGTGCGCTAGCGTAGTTCGCATCGTTTCCCAAGAGAATGACTTTGAAACAAGAAGGATGAGAGAAGAACATCCGCTCTTGAGGATCGAACGAGCCTTATCTGAGCTCAAGGACGAGACTGAGGAAAATCAAGTAATGCTGTTGGTAGCACGCCATTTGAGAGAATCGCAGCGCAAAGTTGGTTGAAGGCTGAAAGGCTCGGGTATGGCAACATTCACCTCAAGGCGTGGAATAGCAGCAAAAAGCTAATCGAAAACACCACCACCACTGGGCGCCACCACTATTTTTGCTGCTATCAATGCGGGCGATCGCAACTACTTTGTCAAAGCTGCAACTTTTGAAAGCTCGTGTCTGTCCCCGGTAGTTTTGTTACCGAGAAGGCTCCAAGAGTCCAGCATCTGACCGTACAAACAAGTCATTTCCCAAGCAATCCGAGCGTAGACCTTACCCAAAGATGAGTCTTTCTCGCATTGAGGAATCAGGTCAAGTCCCATTGCTAGGTGCTGTTGGTCAATCTGATTATGGATTTGCCAGTAGCGACCCGCTTGCAGCCCCAGCTTTGCAAGCTTCGGACTCGCTGCACAGAAGAAGTCATAGGACGCCCCTTCTGAGATTAAATTCAGTGTAATGATTTGGTGTGCGTTTGATTCGCGCAGGACTGAACGAAAGCAATATGCGTTTACTGATATGGTTTCAAGGGTTGCCGGCACGTTAGTTGGACTCTCATCGGGTTCCAGAAAATCATATGTGTGCATCCACTCAATTAGCCGTTCGCAGTGATCGACTTCCTCCATCGCATGTCGGGCAAAGCACCCTTGGTAATAAGGGTCGTGGCACATGGCATGGCGCAGAGATAGCGCCGAGGTAAAATCGCGGGATAGGTGATATAACTGGCGAATCCAACCTCTAATCTCCTCTGGCGTTGAAGTCACTGCCAAGGTTTCGTAAAAATGTCCATTTCGGAGGAGATTCCGATATTCTTCTGCCAAACTTAACAGCCACTGCATAGATCCACTCCTGCCGTATAATTTTACTTTGACTAGATTTGGTGCCTTTAGGGGGCGAAATTTGTTAAGCGCCAGTATATTATAATAATAAAGCAGTATACTAAAACCAGTCAAGTAGACTAATGCCCCTTGAGTGGCCCTACCGTGTTCTATTCTTTTTTCTCTCATTGCCAGACACGTAAGCGTTGCTATCCGCTAAACACTGGACAAAAGTGGACAAGATAGCCAGTCTAAGTCTCTAACCAGGCTACGTTAGTAAGGTCACGACACCTATGGGTGCTTTCCAGCCCATAGCTATGTCGCCGGAGATTAAACATCTCTATTTAGCTAAGGAAGTGTCTCCGGCACGACAAGCCCCACTAACATTGACGAGGAAAACATTACCGGAGAAATCCGAGGGGGATTTATCCCTAAGAAACGCCCCATTGAGGCGGGTCTTCATCGAACAGTATCAATAGCCTCTGTCCTGTAATGCCAGCAGGTATGCCAAAAAGAATGACCGCTTTTGAGGCGTCTTGGTTTTATTTTGTATGCTGAGTCCACGTTTGTCCAATTAATTGGCGATTAGAGACGTACCGATCGGAAAACCGATCCCAGGCCTTTGTGAAAGTGTCAGTTCTGCGTCTGTCCTGACACAGCGAAGTTTATTCGTACCGACCTACCTATTTTATGGGCTGATCGTGCAACCAGAGCAAGTTGCTTCCCAACTCTGTTAGACTTGCTTTAGGTATGCTTCATCAAAAATACCCAAACATCACAATTATGAGCAAATTATATCAAGGGAAAAGTCAATCTAATACGGGAATTCTTGTAGTCGATAATAACAGAAGAATAGTGAGTATAAATCAAAATTTTGTAGAGTTGTGGAGTGTCCCAAAATACGTTATAGACTCACAGAACGAGTCCCAAGGTTTAGAGTTAGTTTCTCACTATTTAGAAGAACCTCAAAAATTTGTTAAACAAATAACAGAAGTATACCAAAAGCCGGAATTGAATATTTATGCAATTATTAAATTTAAATGCGGTCGGCTGTTAGAGATATCTTCTCAGTCGCAATGGTTTGAAGAACAATATGTAGGGAGAGTCTGGAAAAGTCGCGAACCTGACAAATTCATATTTGATGAGCCAAAATCAATAGTTTATATTTGCCCTTTTTTAGACATATTCCAAAAATAAATGGTTGACCGATCGCTCTTAAATTATAATGAAATTTTACCCCCTCTCAACATGAGCTAACTTCGAGAATATCTTGAAAAGCATCCATTTTATCAATATTCTCTGTGGGTTGATTGCTTATTGCCATCAACCCAAAAAGCCAGGAATCGCCATGGATAAGAACTTGCTTTGTTCTGCTTAACCCGAACTCACGTTTAATAGCTCTATTAAAACAATGCCACTTTCTTGTACCTTTGGTAAAAGCATTACTGTTTTCTTGCGAGCTATCTAATCGCAAAAGGCAGGCAAAAAAATGTGTGCCTTTTTAGTTCAGTTTAATGACGGCAATTCATATTGACCATATTCTTTAGGAGGTACTATCTAATGTCATCAAATACAGTAAATGTTGTAATTGTTGGTGGTGGATCAGCAGGTTGGATGACAGCCGCTTATTTGAGCAAAGCTCTGGATAAAAATGTTCGGATTACCCTAGTAGAATCTTCTAACATCACAACAGTAGGAGTAGGTGAGGCAACTTTTAGCAGCATCAAATCATTTTTCGATTTTCTGGGCTTGCAAGAGTATGAATGGATGCCAAAGTGTAATGCCACTTATAAAATGGCAATTAAATTTGTTGATTGGAATTCAGACAGAAGGCATTTCTACCACACTTTTGAAAAATTTGATTTCATAGATGGGTTCAGTATCTCTGAATGGTGGCTTAAACTAAAAAGTTCCAGCGTACCATTTGACTATTCTTGTTTCATGACACCTACGCTGTGCGATGCCCAAAAGTCTCCCAGATACTTAGATGGCAAAGTCTTTGACGAAAGAGTGCAACATTTATTTTCAGACGATCATTTATCTCAAAAGAGACTTGTAACGCTTGCCGATGCAGAAGGACAGTATCCCTACGCTTATCATTTTGATGCGAATTTAATTGCTAGGTTTTTGAAAGATTATTCTACACAAAGGGGTGTCCGGCAGATTGTTGATGATGTGGTAGATGTAAAGTTAACAGAGGACGGAAGCATAGATTGCATCCATACCGAAAAACATGGCAGTCTCAGCGGAGACTTGTTCGTAGATTGTACGGGTTTTCGCGGCTTGCTAATCAATAAAGCTCTTGATGAACCGTTTATTTCTTTTTCAGAATCGCTGCTTTGCGACAGCGCAATTGCCATGCAAGTACCGACTGATATCAAGAAAAATGGGATCGCTCCTTATACAACCGCAACCGCACAGAGTTCTGGCTGGATTTGGAACATACCTCTTTACGGAAGAACAGGTACGGGGTACGTTTATTCGAGTGCGTTTATCTCCAAAGAGGAAGCAGAGCAAGAGTTCCGCCAGCATTTGGGAGAAGCTTCTAATAACTGCAAAGCATCGCACATCAAAATGAGAATCGGGCGCAACAGGAATTCATGGGTGAAGAACTGTGTAGCCATCGGTTTGTCCAGTGGGTTTGTCGAACCGTTAGAGTCTACCGGGATATTTTTTATCCAGCATGGAATTGAAGAGCTAGTCAACCACTTTCCAGGCAAGTCATTTAGCGACGAGCTGATCCGAAACTACAATAGAGCTATTGCTAATTGTATTGATGGCGTTCGCGACTTTTTGACACTTCATTATTACGCTAGCGATCGAGCAGACACGCCGTTTTGGCAAGCAACAAAGCACGAAATTAAGGTATCAGAGGAACTGCGTGAGAGGTTTAACTTGTGGAAAAAAAGGCTGCCCAATAAAAAGAATATCAATCCAAATTTTCACGGGTTTGAAACTTACTCTTACTCCGTAATGCTGCTCGGACTCAATCATAAACCTGAAGGCAGTTTGCCGCTTTTAGATCATATTGATGACGAGAAAGCATTAGCCCGGTTCAACGCGATCGAGCAAAAAGCACGTCACCTGAGTGCTACTTTGCCATCCCAGTATGAATACTTAACGCACGTGATGAAATCTCAAGAGCGTTCTGAGTACGTTACTGAAAATGACCTATGCCTGGTTTAAATAACGTAAGCTGAGAAGTTGAGTTGTGTGCGTGCTGGTCTGACTTTTCATTGACTCAATCTGCAAGCGCGTGCTAAGCGGTATTTTCTTAAGCGAGTCCGATACCGCAGTTTCTGGGAAAATGCTTCTAAAGTCAACGGCCGCACCTCTACTAAATTTCAGAGAGCGGTCGCTTCCTGCAATTTGCCGTTGTTAGGGGCGATCGCTTTTTGGAACAGAAGCAGCAAAGCTGCGATACCAGCCCGCAATCAATTGCTTTGTTCCTGCAATACTGACCCCAAAAAAGGTGATTGAGGGCAACTGCAATTATGCTGCATTTCTGAGTCGCTGTGCGATCGCACGTTCACAAACAGACGCATCTCCGCCACCGTGAAAAAGTACCTCAACCTCGCCACCGCCTTCATCGCTTCTCTCAAACACAAATCCCAATTACCCGAAATCGACAGCTACTGCCAACCCGCACTCGCCGCCCCCGAGGAGCAAGCTTTGATGGAATGGTTGTTCGCCAGTTTGATGAGTGCTAGTCGTACAGCAAATAAAATAGAATGACGCGAATAGGAGGATGAAATACTGAATACAAAAATTATCTAGCTCGCTTACCTCAAAAAATACTAAGTTATTCTAATGCTTGAACCAAATTTTCAGCCCCCGAACCCACTCAATAATTGTCTTGAAAAAACTGGGTCTTCAAAAGACCTCTCCCAAAAAGAAATAGTTGATCGATCGCTCTTAAAGTATAATTAAATTTTACCCCCTCTCAACATGAGCCAGCTTCGAGAATATCTTGAAAAGCATCCATCCGAGACTCAAAGAATGTTGGGCATAGACTACGACCAATTAATACAACTAATTACAAATGCCGAAAATCTGTATGCTCGTCAAAAAGAGCCAATAAATCAAAGGCTCAAAAAAGAATCTTTGTCGAACATCTAATTAGATTACTAAAAATCTGGAGAGTAGCATCGGAAAGATTTCGCTGAAAATCGAAAAATTTTGGTGGTATGTGGATTAGTAAGATGGCGAATAGGTGCGATCGTTATGTGTCAATAAAAGTCCCTACAAGCTGAAAAAAAACAGTAAAATTTAGATCATGAAACCGGGCAGTTTTTATCGCTCGACCGTTGAAACCCTTATTGAAGCGTTGGTTTTGGCAGCCAGGCCCTTGAGCAGGGCTGTTTCATTCTCAGACGAATCATCGTTTTGTAGGGGTAGTGCCCCCGTGCCTACCCTCCCCCTCCACGATTTTGTAGGTGTTTCAGACATCGGGCGGGCACTCTTGGCACCGCCCCTACAAGAGAATGAAACAGCCCTGGGCCCTTTAGGGGGCCGGGTTCCCAAAACCAAGCGGGGGAAGGGATTGGAATTATGGGAGAGGTCTACTGTATCGAAAAGCACAAAGATTTGGCGATGAAATCGCTGAAATCCTTACCCTGAGACACATAAGCTATATCAATCACCGGATAGCCAGGAGCGACCCGTAGTACCAGTCAACCAGTGTTATCTGGGAACTTTCGTGTTTCAGTTGTGGTAGGATGTATTGTAAGTAGGTAAAACTGTCCTTCTACAGTTTTAAAAGTGTGATAAGAAAATTAAATATTGGAGAAACAAACTAAATATTTATTTTTCTTAATAAAAAGTAACCCCGAACCCCAATCACTTTTTAATGTTGCCAATTTCAGACCAGTTAAAAAATCAAGATGCAAACTCTGGAATTTTGTTAGTAAACAGCCAGAGACAAATTTCAGGGCTGACTCCCAGTTTCTTAAAAATCTGGAACCTACCCGAATTTATTATCAGGTCGCTATCCGATCGCCTAGCGTTGCAGTTTGTTGCCGAACAATTCGACAATCCCCAAGTTTTTCTCAAGAACATAACAGAAATTTACAAGCAGACTCAGCTAGAATGTCACGAAAAAGTTCAACTGAGGGACGGCCGCACAATCGAACGCTATTCTAAACCGTTGTGGGCTGATGGGGAATACGCCGGGCGTCTGTGGATATGTAAACTTAATTAATGGATAGAAAAGTACCCACAAAAAGCGGAGTGCAAACATACATTTTAAGAGAGAGGGCGCTTTTCGTACTGAATTTTAGAAATTGCTTGAATGTCAAAAAGATTAATTACTAAAATAGTCACAAATATGCCAGCTTACATGAAAGACCCGGTTTTACTCCCTATTGTTGTGGATACTGGAGCGCCTCTAACAATTGCCGCTCAAATTACCGAGCAGATTAAGCTATTGATCGTGCGGGGCAGTCTCAAGCCGAACCAGCCACTACCACCGGGCGTTCATTTAGCAAAGCATTTAGGAGTCAACCACAATACTGTAGCCTTGGTGTACAACGAACTGATTAATTCAGGATATTTGATAGGTCTGCGGGGCAAAGGAACTTTTATCGCCGATTCCCAGTCTGTGAAACAAATAATAGCCCGGAAAAGTTTCTACGACTTGCTCGGTCAAGCTTTTCGCTCTGCATCTCAAAGTGGGCTGAGCGTGTCGGAGTTTTCAGCAGCAGCTTACGCTCAAGCAGTCCTTGTCGATCGCCATCAAATCAACGTAGCATTTGTGAATTTTTTCCCAGATAGTATCGATATTGGCAGCAGCATTCAATCTGCAACCGGGTTAGCTTTAGTATCAATTGATTGGAACACGTTAAAAAATAAGGAAGCAGAATCAGTTCAACAGTTGTTGGCGGCAGATTTGGTGGTAACAACTATTAAAAACTTGTGGGATGTAGCGAAGCTGGCAGATCCCAACAAAGAAGTAATCGGAATTGACGTGCAACCGGATATGCAATTGCTAAGCTGTATTTCACCGCTGCCCCGCAATGCCAAGCTGTTATTCGTATGTAAAGAACAAATTAGCAGCGAAGCGATGAAGGAGATAATCGAGTACAACGTGCATCACGTAGAGTCAGAAGCCGTTACCCTCGAAACCGTTCAAAATAATAAATGCGACCTGGATCAATTTGATTTGATAGTCTGTTCGAGTCAAGTAGAGAGTCGGTTGAGTAAATACGTCCCCCAAAACTTGAAAGTAATGACTTTTCGTATCGCCATAGATCCGATAAACTTGTTGGTACTTCAAGCTCGTTTGGCTGCTGTTGAAATGGAAAAGTTAATGTAATCCGAATCTTTCCAAACTTGTGAAACAACTCGAACTTTTCCCCAAATTCAACTCCAACTATCCGAGTCGGGCATCTAAATTGGCGATGAGCGCTGATGCCCTACATTCTTGGAAAAACCGAATTTTCGAGTGTCAGCAATTTGCTAGCACGCCCGCAACCGCAGCATGGAACTTTATTCGAGTTAACTCCCAATCCTTGCTACTCCGATACCCTCGACCCTTTTACCCTGCAACTTCACCGAAAAACGAGCCCGGCGTGCCTCTGGCTTTAGACATGAGGAGGAAGTCGGCAGCGGTTTCAACCGCCTTTAATATTTATTTACATAATGGATCTAAAGATTTGTTATAATTAGATTGTAAGTGTGCGATTCGTTTAGCCGAAACTGAGTAACAATACTTGGGGGATGACTAGGATGACTATAAAGTCATAATAACTGGATACACATCTGGGTGCGGGTCATTCTTAATCCCAGTCCGCAAGTGCAGCGGTTAAAGCATATCCCCTATCTTGTCAGGTAGCAACTAACAGGGTAAAGCGGGGATAAAAGACAGACTACTGGTAGCCGAAACTGGTAACTGTCAAGCAAGAGTTCATGTGCAGCGAAAGCAAAGATGTGTCTGAACCATCGTTATCTAAGATGGTCTAACGGCTCAATCAGAATAAACCCGTCGCAAAACACGGTAAAGACTGATTAAGACCAAGCCAAAAGGCAAGGATAGGGCATAGGCGATTGTTTACTCGACCTATAAGCACCGCCCATAAACCCGGTGGATAGCATCGCACTAAAAACTCAAACAATGTGTATTTGGAACGAAGTAAAGCACTCACAGCCCTTAAATAATTAAGTAGGTTGCTAGCCGTAAGCTGTGAGTGTGAGAGATGGTTGCAGAAGCCAAAGCTCTACCGTAATAGTAGAGATATGCTGACAGCGCCGGGTGGTGTAAAAGATGGAGACTGAGTAACCCTTTAAAAGCCTAATACCACAGAAAAATCTGATGGTGGGATGTAGGGGTAAAAGGAAAACTATCAAGTGGTATGAATCATTTCTGATGCGTTCGTACTATATCCATACCCAGGATTACATCACTCAGGAGCCGTGTGCGGTGAAAGTCGCAAGCACGGTTTTGTAGGAGAGGTGGTGGGGGACACCCTGCCATCGACTCTCTAATAAAAAACCCATCTACGTGTTGAAACTTGTCTTGTATCGGAGAAATCCCGGCGCAGTGAGCCACCACTACCATTCATGTAATAAGCCTGTATAACTGACAAGTAATGGCAGAATGTGTGTTGCGTACCTATCTGGCAAATGTGATGGATACTGACAAGCAAACACAATTTAAAGTAAGCGCAATTGCAATACCTTTTGTACGGGTAGTTGTTTTGAGCGAATAGAGGTGATTTGATAACGCCTTTGAGAGTTTTCCGATTCATTCAAGAATCTCCGTGGCTTTAGCCCTGGGGAGTATCAAAACCTTTCATTTTGCGATCGACCCGATTCGGGCGATCGCACTTGCCTCTACTTCGTTATCGATAACGCGCTCCCGCTGCTGCTGTACGTCGGAGAAACGCAGCGCACTCCAAAACAGCGGTGGATGAGCCACGATTGTCATAAATACATTGAAAATTACATCGGATTGCACCGGAGTTATTCTTTGGATGCGGCTGTGGGTATTGCATTTTGGTACGGAGCGCCCGGTAATCGCAAACAGCGGTTGCAATTGGAGTCAGAGCTGATTTATAAGTGGAAGTCGCCCTTCAATAAAGAGTGTTGGCAGTGGTGGGGACAGCCGTTCGGGAAGTGAAATGGCTGGAATAACGTATCGAATTGATGGCGCTAACAAAACACCCCTTGTCGTACCGATTCAGGTGAAAACCTACGCCAACTAAGAAATGAAAAAGTACCTCAACCTCGCCACCGCCCTCATCGCCTCCCTCAAACCCAAATCCCAGCCACCCGAAATCGATACTTGCGGTCAACCGCGTTAACTCAGGAACAGCAGCTAGCTCTCATGGAATGGTTGTTCGCTAGTTTGATGGGTGTTGGGTACTTCGGCAAAGCTCACCTGATTTGGGATGATGGCAAAGACAGGGAGCGGCAGATATTCACCGCATTGATGAGAAACGAGCCAATATTCCTCTATAGCCAAGGAACGCGACCCACCCCAACTGCTGAGGGATATTGCTGGCGGCTACTTGGCGAACATCCCAGTTTGAGTGTGTATCAGTTGCAGGTGGAAGTGGAAGGAAAGTGAGGGCAATGGAGAGCTATAAAAACCAGAAAGCCCACAAAATTGGGAAACATACACTGTCAAAATTTCGAGCTTTTTGTACGCGTGTAACATTTAAGACCTCAAAACCCGCCTCGAAGCGCTACTCCCCTCAACAGCATTCGAGATGGTGCAGGCGCGCGAAAGGCAATATATCAGTTGCACATAAAAATTGAAGCCTGTTGGTAGCGCAGAAGTGTTAAGAGCCTTTACCTAATCGATTCCAAGGTTCCTGCAAATGAGAGTTGCTGCAAAACTTGCATAAATCATTTGTATTGGCTACATATGATATCCGCAGCGAAATTTTAACTTGACAAACGTAAAATTTATTACTTATACTGCTATACAGGTATTTTAATACCGTACAAGCGGATAAAACAAGTCAGACCGAGCAAACTACCGAACCTTTGGTTTTTGCGGCTCTATTGACACGCAGGAAAATGTATCGACTGAAGTTAAACTTCCGTCGGGACTAAATGCGATTAAAACCAAATGAAATGCAACTAGCAAAGATTTTGCCTCAGTGACAGGCTTGAATGAGCGCAACTATTGGTGTTAACAGCCGCTCTCGTTCAAAACTCTCTATCGGTACTGTACCAATAGAGAAACAACAGCATGATTTATGGCGCGAACCTAACAACACAGGAATTATTGTTTGATGAATACTCCAAGAGACACTCAAAGTCAAGGCTTTGAAAAAGCCCGCCGCAACCTGCAAGAACTTTCCCGTTCTTCCAACCTTCCAAAACTGGACAGCACGTCAGGAACGCGCTCCCTTGAAGCATGGTTTATGGGGCCAAAGGGAGAAAATGCTGACGTGCTGGAGACTTTAATTGTAGAAGCAATTCGCGACCAGGCTGAGTGGAGAAACAATTATCATCCAGAAGATCCCAAGCACATTACAGACGAAATTAAGCAGTCTCCAGAATATTTACAGGCAATGGAGAATTTCAATGAGGGCTATCACTCATTGCTGGAGTTTCTTAAAAATTCAGTTCCTTTCTTCAGCATGCGCTATCAAGGGCACATGGACTGGGATTTGACACTGCCGAGCGTGGTTGGTTACTTCGCGGCGATGCTCTACAACCCCAATAACGTAGCATTTGAAGCATCAACAGCAACGACATACCTGGAAATTATCGTCGGTAACGATTTGTGCCTCATGCTGGGATACAAAATCCCGGAAAATGAGGAAGAGATTGCTCCCTGGGGACACATAACTTGTGGGGGTACAGTTGCCAATATAGAGGCTCTATGGTCAGCTAGAAATCTCAAGTTCTATCCCATTGCTTTGCAACAAGCTGTAATCAACGACTTGACACCAGAAGCAAAAAATATCGAGGTTTCTTTTTACGACGGCGGTATTTTGGTGGTGAAGCCTTTAATTGAACTAACTGTTTGGCAACTGCTCAACCTCAAAGCCGATGACATTCTAGGATTGCCCGCCCGTCTCAAATCGGAGTATGGTATCGATTCGACTGTCCTCTCAGATGCTGTGTCAAAATATTCGCTGCAAGATTTGGGAATACAAAAGTTTGCCAAAAATTTCCTGAGCGATGTGCCAGAACCTTTGTTTTTTGTACCGGGCAGCAAGCACTACTCTTTCCCCAAAGCAGCAGCACTGCTAGGCATGGGAGCGTCCCACATGAAAGACGTTGATGTGGATGCGAACGGTCGAATGAAGATAGATGATCTCCGCGATCATCTCGATAAATGCTTGGCAGAAAAAATACCCGTGTACACAGTAGTGGCGGTGATGGGAAGCACTGAAGAAGGCGCAGTCGATCCGCTGCGGGAAATTCTCGATTTGCGGGAAGAATATCGGACGCAAGGTTTAGAATTTACAGTTCATGCTGATGCAGCTTGGGGAGGCTATTTTGCATCTATATTGCGCGATGACTTTGAAATCGAACCCCTACCCTTTCGCTCCGCTCCCCCACCAATTTCACCGTTAAGTGCCTACGTAACCACCCAATTTGAAGCGCTCGGCGAGACTGATTCTATCACCGTCGATCCTCACAAAGCAGGTTACATCCCGTATCCGGCAGGAGCACTTTGCTACCGCAATTCAGCCATGCGCTCTCTAGTTACCTTTGCTGCGCCTTATATATTTCACGGCGATGCTGAACCAACAACAGGTATTTACGGTATAGAGGGTTCTAAACCCGGGGCTGCTTGTGCTTCAGTATATTTGAGCCATCGAGTAATTCGACCAACAAAAAGCGGCTACGGCAAACTCTTGGGTCAGGCTTTGTACAGTTGTGACAAGCTTTACGCACGGCTAATGTGCATGAACAAGCCCGAAGATCGTTTTATCGTAGTTCCTCTATCCGCTCTCCCAGACGATGTTACCGAACAACAAGTTGGGGATTTGATTGATGGCAAAACTAATGAGGAGATCCAAAATAACCCAGACGCAATGGCCCTCCTGAAAGAAATTGGACCCGACCAAAATATCCAGGGCGAACGCATCTAAACTTTATATTAACAGAATATGGTATATTGGACAAGAATTATTGAGTAACTACAAAACATTTAATTAGGGTTCACCTGTAT
>NZ_JAEQCT010000142.1:0-18348 GCF_020738205.1 Microcoleus sp. PH2017_24_DOB_U_A | reverse complement strand
AATAGTCTCGTGCGATCGCCCGAGTTGCGGACAAAGCTACCCAAATAGTCAAGGATGGGTAGCTTTGTCCATAAATTAAGTTACAGTTTCAAACCCCGTGCTGAGTACAGCTATGGCGATCGCCTCCGAGGGGGAACAGAGATAATGACCGCCACTACCATCATGCCGTCATTTGTTTCGGATTTAACGGCTCAACTCGCTCCCGAAACCACCGCATCCCACACCATTGTTTTGCAACCCAAGGGCTGTCTCGGTGGCATCGCTGTCCTAGATTTCCAAATTAATTTGGAGCAAGCTTTGGAAATGGCCGCTCTGAGAGTTGTTGTGGATATGCAGCAAGTGGATGTTGTCGCCCCAGATGGAATAGCCGTGCTGGCCCGAGGGCTGGAGTTAGCAGCTATACTCGGCAAGTCGATCGTCTTTGATTCTATAGATTTAGCCACCTATATAGGTTTGAGAGCCGAGTGGAGGATCTCGCGCGAAACTTGTTTTGGCCCTTGGGGCGACTTGTTCGAGGGGGAATTCGAGCAATTTTTGACAGACAAAATGTTGCGATCGCTTCCTTGTGAAGCGGTAAAACCTACTTTTTTACAATTTGCAAAATTATATCTTCCAACCGGTTGATGTCCCAGCGATCGATTGTCATCTATATTCATAACAATTACCCGGAAGTGCCAGTCTAGCTTTCAAGCTAACATCTTGAAAGCGCGGCTGGCTTTATCTTACTACGTGAACTCAGCAATTCCCAGCAGAAAGATTAAATTGTCTGGACGCCAGGGCTTCAGTTGACAGTTGACAGTTGACAGTTGACAGTTGACAGTTTCAGAGCGACCTCTACCTGGAAGGAAGAGGATTGGAGTAATGAATCGTCTGATTTTAATTTCTCCCGATCGCGCTTGGCGCTTTCAACCAATTCTTTCTGGTATCAAAATAATTTCATCAGAATCAAGCGCAAAACCTTTACAGAGCAAGGATTTTGCAATTCTAAAATCTAAAATCTAAAATCTAAAATCTAAAATCCTATGACTATGGTTGAACCAGTTGCAGAGTTAAATGAACCTCTCTGTCTTCAGACTCCTGAAATACTAGAAAAGACAATATCTCCGCTCGTTCTACCTCCAAAAACAGCTCTCAAAATTTCTAAACAAGACATTCGAGCCACCCTCAAAGCCTCAACTATAGAGGGAGTTTTTGCCGCTGTCTTCGAGTCGGCGACTACCGGTCTGCTGCTGAGCAACTTCTTGCTGCAAGTCGGCGCGAGCAGCGTGGAAATAGGTATATTATCTGCTATTCCGATGCTGGTAAATCTCCTGCAACCATTAGGAGCATACATCGCCGATCGCACAACCAGCCGCCACTGGTACAACCTAGGAATATTCGGCGTGTCGCGGCTGCTGTGGCTAGTGCTCGTCATCGCAATTGTTTGGGGCCGACAGCACGCAGATCCCCAACAATTGCTCCAGTGGACTCTGGTCACTGTCATCGCCGCTAGCGTGCTGGCAGCTTTTGCTACTTCTAATTGGTTTAGTTGGATGGCTGCGGTGGTTCCTCACCGTTTGCGGGGACGCTATTTTGGATTTCGCAACAGTGCTACTAGCTTAGTTACTTTGCTAGGAGTGCCACTGATGGGACTGTTGATGTCAACTTGGGGCGCAGATCCAATTTTGGGCTACGGTGTGGTTTTATTTTTGGGTGTTGTGGCGGGAATGATTAGTTTGGGGTATCAATTCTTCATGGTGGATGTGAACCCGCAGGCATACCCAAAAGATGCAGAAAGCGATCGAGTTCCCGACAAAAAAGAAAAAATTTTAACAGATTTTGTGCCTTCGGTGCTGAAAAATTCTAATTTTTTAATGTTTCTGATTTACTTTAGCGTGTGGACGTTTGCAGTTAATCTCAGCGCGCCTTTTTTTAATATCTACCTGCTAAAAGATTTAAGCTTGGATGTCAGTTTGGTAACGGTTTACAACAGCTTGAGTTCCGGGGCAAACCTGCTGCTGTTGATGTTTTGGGGCAAGTTGGCCGATCGCTGGGGAAATCGCCCCTTGCTAATTGCGGTGGGGCTGGTGGTAGCGGTGACGCCTTTGCTGTGGTTGGGTACGGGCAATTACCCGTTTGCGGTGTGGGTGTGGTTGCCGCTGCTGCACTTGCTCGGGGGAACGACTATAGGGGCGATCGGGCTGTGTACGAACAATATTCAAATGGAGATAGCGCCGATCGAACAACCATCGACTTATTTTGCGATCGCCGCAGCAGTTTCGGGAGTAACTGGGGCTTTGGGAACTACCGCCGGCGGCTTTCTTGCCGAACTTCCGGGCATGAGTTTGGGCGCACTGTTTGCCCTTTCGGCTGCTGTGAGGCTGGTGGGCTTGCTGCCTTTAATTTTGGTTCGAGAACCGCGTAGTTTGTCGCTAAGGGCGATCGTCCCAACTTTTCTACAATTCAAATTCAACGATTAATATAATGTCCTCCGAGAACTATCGTCCGGTTTGATCGTTCGGACTTCAGCCCGCATCATTACTATAACTAACCAGTTTGTAGTGAGGACTTTAGTCCGCATCATTATTACGACTAACTGGTTTGATCGTTCGGACTTTAGTCCGCATCATTATTAGGACTAAAGTCCTTACTACAAACCGTTACAGATTCCGGGCATTGACAAGCGAATTTCTGCATGTGGTACCCGCCACGTGATTTATCCGTGGAATCAATCCCAAATCGAAAATCGAAAATCCTCTCTTCCCCCGAATTTATCGGTGGGGTCGCCTCTAAAATCTAAAATCTAAAATCTAAAATCGATTGACCGGACATAAATAATATAACGGCCAATAATTAACTTTTAAAAGTTAATTATTGACCGTTACAAAGCTTTTTTCAGCCTTCAGCATAGCCGTTTATTCGTAAAAAATTAGTCCTCAGTCCTTAGCCCTCAGTATTCAGTAACAATTAACTAATAACTAGAGACGAACCCAATTATTAATTTTTTGCTAGCAACTAACTGATGACGTTGGAGGTTCGCGAGCGGGGACGCTCGCAAAACATGACTAATAAATTAAGCTTGACGCGAGTAGTATTCAACCACTAGCAGTTCATTAATCTGAAGAGCAATCCACTCACGTTCGACAACGCCGTTAACTTTGCCAACCAGTTTTTGCTTGTCAAATTCCAAGTGACTGGGCAAGTGAGCCAAGCCTGGGTCTTTGAGATTAGCTTCAACCATTGTGCGAGAGCGTTCTCTATTTTTGACTGCAATCACTTCACCAGGCTTGCACTGATAGCTAGCGATGTTGACTTCACGATCGTTCACAGTAATGTGACCGTGATTTACCAATTGTCTAGCGGACGGAATGGTTGGAGCCATTCCCATCCGAAACACAGTATTGTCCAAGCGCATTTCCAAAAATTGCAGTAACACTTGACCTGTGGAACCCGTCACACGGCGGGCTTTGCGGACATAACGGAGCAATTGGCGTTCCGTCACACCGTAATTGAAACGTAGTTTTTGCTTTTCTTGTAAGCGAACCGCGTACTCAGAGAGCTTTTTGCGGTTTTGACCGTGCTGCCCAGGCGGATAATCCCGTCTGGGAGTTTTGCGGGTTAGACCCGGCAACTCTTTCAGGCGACGGACGATTCTTAATCGGGGGCCTCGATATCGAGACATTTATTTTCCTCTCTAATCTCTGTATGCAATTTTATGCAGACTCTATATTATATGTTGATAAGGGTGAAAATTCTAACAAAAATCGATAAAAAAAATCGATCGACCGCAGCCATCCGTAATGTGCGGTAAATTTTGAAGTAAAAGCCGATCGAGCGATCGACCCAACCAGCCCAAAAAACTCACAAACCGAGCTGCCATGCAAAACCCCAATTTTTTCCGCACTGCTTCCCCAAAGCCAGCACCGCGCTGGATGTTGGCTCTCGGCACTCCCTTAGTCGCGCTGAGTTTGTTGACAGCAGCACTGCCAATCTCGCCAGCATCAGCCATCACCCTGAGATTCCCCCGAACTCAAAATCCCTATCGCGTCTGCGCTAAGGAACTAATCGAAGCGGGAATCGGTGCCGAGGAAGCAGCAGCAGCTTGTGCCGACGCGCTCCACCCCCGCGACATATCCAGATGCGCCCTCCAAATCAGCCGCAAAACCAATATTTCTGGTCTCGAAGCGCTCTCTAGTTGTCGGCGGGTGAGGCGCCCCGACGAATTAACTACTTGCGTGGTGAATATTAATAGCAAAACTAAAACTCAACCTGCTGCTGCCCTGTTAGTTCTTGATGGGTGCCGCCGCAGTTTATTGCCAGAACTATTTGCTGAATGCGTAGTCGGGTTGAGCGGCAGGCTCGACTTTCCCACGGACAGGTTAGTTGCCACTTGTCTTGATCCCAGGGGCACAGTGAGTCAGTTGGACGGGCGTCCTGCACCGACACCTCCTACGGAGCTAATTCCACCGCCTTCGCGACTCAATTAATTAGTTATGGGTAGTTGGGAAATGGTAATTAGGTACGTTGTTGCGCTTCAGCGCTCTTATCTTATATATAACGAAGAGCGCTGAAGCGCAACTACATACCTTTGATGTGACAATTACTTCCAGGACTGTTTGTAATTCTTCGCTCTTGTCTTATATATAACAAAGAGCGCTGAAGCGCAACTACATACCTTTGATGTGACAATTACTTCCAGGACTGTTTGTAATTCTTCGCTCTTGTTTATATAAACAAAGAGCGCTGAAGCGCAACTACGTACCTTTGTAATTCTTCCCTCTTCCTTCTTCCTTCTTCCTTCTTTGTTATAATCAAATGTCAGAAGTTTTTGGTCAAATTACAGTCGAAGAATTAGGTTGCAAATTAGCAGAAACCAATGCTGATAAATTGCAGCTTGTAGACGTGCGCGAACCTTACGAAATTGAACTCGCAGCGCTGCCGGGATTTGTGGCTTTTCCGCTGAGCGAGTTTGCCCAATGGTGTGGTGATATTGACGATCGACTAAATCGCGACACAGAAACCCTGGTGCTGTGCCACCACGGAGTGCGATCGGCTCAAATGTGTCACTGGTTGAGCGATCGAGGCTTTAACAACGTTAAAAATATCGTTGGTGGCATCGATGCTTACTCAATATTGGTCGATCGCACTGTGCCGCGCTATTAATCTGATGCCCGCTCTAACTACCGCAATATAGGTTCTATCGTTCGGAATGCAAGTCCTCACTACGAACCGGATGCGGACTAAAGTCCCTACGAACCGGATGCGGACTAAAGTCCTCACTACGAACCGGATGCGGACTAAAGTCCTCACTACGAACCGGATGCGGACTAAAGTCCTCACTACGAACCTTTGTTTATTATCGGGTTTGGGCTGACAGGATCTGAATCCTAATTAACAGCAGCAAATCGAAAATTTAACAGCGTGCTCATAGTGATCCGATCGCGCCCGTGCCTTTTTGAGTCATAAAGAGCCTCATCAGCCGCCAGTACCAGCGTTGCTGCATCATTTTCCGGGCCGGGAACAACGCTAGCAATTCCCAAACTAATTGTCACCACAGAATTAGGCAAACATTCAACACTCTCCGGGTTAAAAACAATATTCAAAGCTTTAACTTTCGCTCTAATGCGTTCGGCAACCAGCAGAGCGCCCGCTGCATCTGTTTGAGGTAAAACGATCGCAAATTCCTCACCGCCGTAGCGAGCAGCTACATCAGCAGGACGCTGGAGCGATCGGCGAATTGCCTGAGCTACCGATCGCAAACAACTATCTCCAGCTTGATGTCCGTAGGTATCGTTATAAATTTTGAAATAATCGATGTCGCACAAAATTAAAGATATCGGAGACTCATCGCGAGCATTATGTTTCCATTCCGCTCGCAAGCAACTGTCAAAATGTCGTCTGTTGCCAATTTGGGTAAGTTCGTCCACATTAACCAAAGCTAGCAGTCTTTCATTTTCTTGCTGCAACTCCTCAAAACCTACAGCCGAGAAACCGTCCTCGCATAAATTTTGCTCTTGAAAATACAGCCGATATAATTCGCAAGATAAACTACAGTTATTGCCCGCTAATTTGACAAGTCCCATGCTATCTAACTGATAGGCCATTAAAGGTTCGAGGTGAATGCTATTTTTAACATCAAGAACCTGTTGGAATGCCCAGGCGAGTTCTGGCTGCTGCTGAATGGCGATCGACTGATTCCGCAAGTAGTCGCTATAAATTCCGCTTTGAGTAGGAGCTGCTTTTAATAGTTCTTCCAACTCGGCTCGCCCCAGCTCCTCCCCAGACTCATTCTCCCCAACCGACAGGCGGTTTTGCTGTAAAATTGCCAGGTGATAAAGCGCTAAATGCACTAAATAAGGATGACCGCCTACCATTTGCATTAATTGCTCGACGGGATAGCTGTCGTTCCAGTTCAGTCCGTGGCGGCGCGCCAACTCTTGGACTTGTTCGGCACTAAATTCTGAGAGTTTAATCGGCAGCCCTACATTGAATGGAGATTGATTGAGACTCAAAGCAATATAAATTTCTGTCGAGTGAATGACCGCGATTCGCAGTTTTTCCCAGGTTTCGCTCTGTCGCGCTTGTTCGTACCAAAAACGGAGCAGCGGCAGGAATTCTTGAGCGATATTGGCGCGTTCAAATACTCGGTTGACTTCGTTGAGTACCAAGACTAGGGGACTGTCAATTTGTTCGAGCAAATAGTTCTCAAAGTAAAGAGAGCAGCTTACTTTGCTGCCCATATCTTCATCCCAAATTTCATCGAGATTTGGTTCGAGTTTGAGTTGGCGAGCGACATTGACACACAGCCAGCGCAAAAATTTATCTAAGGTAGCAAAAACTGCTTCGTCAGCTTGCTGAAAGTCTACAGTGACTGTGCGGTATCCGCGATCGACCGCAGCTTGAATTATCCGCAGCATCAGCGAACTTTTGCCCATTTTTCTGGGAGCTTTAATCCGAATCAGACTCCCTGGCTTGCTAATTTCTGCACAAGCTCGGGCTTCGACGGGCGATCGATCGATATAAAATCGAGAGTCAAGCGGTATTGGGCCCCCAGGAAATTCTAGGTCTGCAACCGTTTGGATTAAATTTGGTGATTTTGGGATTCCTGCCATAGTGCATCCGCGAGGCGATACCCTGACTGTATCTTACCTTTGTCAGATTAGGGGGGCAGAGGATCGGTGTCAAAGACTTATTGACAATCCGACAAAATGTAAGTTTTTCAGCACTTCCCGGAACTGACTTTGCTATAGTAGTGTCACTTTAGCTAATCTCAAACCCTGCCTAAACTCGCACCAGACCGACACAAATTTTCTGGCGACCGAGACGCGATGATTCTGCGCCTCTACCTGAAAAGTCAGTCGTCTGTCGCCAATGTCAAGCAGATTCGCACGAATAGGAGAAATAATCATTGTCACGCCGCTACCTGTTTACCTCTGAATCGGTCACTGAAGGCCATCCCGATAAAATCTGCGATCAAATTTCAGACACTATCTTAGATGCCTTGCTGACCGAAGACCCTAAAAGTCGCGTCGCAGCCGAAGTTGTCGTCAACACGGGTTTGATGCTGCTGACGGGCGAAATTACCACCAAAGCTCAGGTAAATTACATAGAATTGGCGCGGAAAAAAATAGCCGATATTGGCTACATCCACGCTGATAACGGATTTTCTGCCAATAGCTGCTCGGTTTTGGTGGCTTTGGACTCTCAATCTCCCGATATTGCTCAAGGGGTGAATACAGCCCACGAAAGTCGCGAACAGTCCAGTGAAGAGGAGTTGGATGCGATCGGCGCTGGCGACCAAGGCTTGATGTTCGGTTTTGCTTGCAACGAAACGCCGGAATTGATGCCTTTACCGATTAGTTTAGCGCACCGGATTTGCCGTCAACTGGCCGCAGTCCGCAAAACAGGTCAATTGCCTTACCTGCGTCCGGACGGTAAAAGCCAAGTTACCGTAACTTACGAAGACGGGAAACCTGTTGGTATTGATACGATCTTAATTTCTACCCAGCACACTGAGGCGATCGACGATATCACCGAAACAGCCGCGGTTCAAGCCAAGATTAAAGCAGATCTTTGGACTGCTGTTGTCCAACCCGTGTTTGCCGATATTAGCATCAAGCCGGATTCAGAAACTCGCTTCCTTGTCAACCCCACTGGCAAATTTGTCGTCGGCGGGCCTCAAGGAGATTCGGGTTTGACTGGCCGCAAAATTATTGTGGATACCTACGGTGGCTATTCCCGTCACGGTGGCGGCGCTTTTTCAGGGAAAGACCCCACGAAGGTAGACCGCAGCGCGGCCTATGCTTGTCGCTATGTTGCTAAAAATATTGTGGCGGCCGGTTTGGCAGAAAAGTGCGAAGTGCAGTTGAGTTATGCGATCGGCGTAGCACGCCCTGTTAGCATGATGATCGAAACTTTTGGCACTGGTAAAGTTGATGACGATCGCCTTTTGGAAGTTGTGAAGCAGCATTTTGAACTGCGTCCTGCGGGCATCATTCAGACCTTTAACTTGCAGAATTTGCCTGCGGAAAGAGGCGGTCGTTTCTACCAAGATGTAGCGGCTTACGGTCACTTCGGACGCACGGATCTAGAGTTACCTTGGGAGCAAACTGATAAGGCAGAGCTTTTGAAATCAGCTTTGAGCCAGCAGTTGTCTGGAGTAGCTGTATAGTAGAATGTTGGGGCGCGCCCTCCGCGCCCTTATTGCTTGATTATGGGTAATTAACAAAAGGTACGTAGTTGCGCTTGGGCACTCTTAGTATTAAGAGCGCCCAAGCGCAACAACATACCTAATTAAAAATGAACCTCTATCAGAGTGCCAGTTGGGTCGAGGAGTGATGATATAAGTTCCCTAGGGTTCGTCAGCAGTGCGTTTTTTTCTGTATAGGCGATCGGCTAATGGCTTGCACACTAAAAGGTACGTAGTTGCGCTTGGGCGCTCTTAGGAATCATGTAAAAATAAGTTGTGTAACTTTTTAATTGAAGCCTTTAAATTAGATACGGTTTAGCAATGCACTCGATCGAGTTATTTTTACACGCCTCCTTAGTATATGTAAGAGCGCTGAAGCGCAACAACATACCTAATGCCATTTTTTCCTTCTTTCCAGTCAACAATTCGCAGATTTGGTTCGGATCTAAAACAGCGATTTGCTGGTAAATTTTTATCACCAAATCCAGCAGCAATGCCGAGTTCGTTGGTGGCCGACAATACTGGAATGCGCGGCGTTTGGATACCCAGCACTGACTGCAAAGTTCTCACCTCAAAACAGCGGATTGCTGAGGCAATGAATTTTCTTGCAGATACGGGATTTAATACAGTATTTCCTGTAGTTTGGAACCGGGGTTTTACGGCTTATCCTTCTCAAATAATGCGCGAACAATTTGGGGTTGAAATTGACGCGCGCTATCAAGGACGCGACCCTTTGGGAGAATTAATTGTTGAGGCTAATAGAGTTGGTTTAAAAGTTATTCCTTGGTTTGAATACGGATTTGTGAGTTCTTACAATCTCAACGGCGGTCATTTGCTGGCGAAGAAACCGGAATGGGCGGCGCGCGATTGTAATGGCAATTTACTTAAGAAAAATAAGTTTGAATGGATGAATTCTCTTGACCCGGAAGTGCAAGATTTTTTGCTGGGGTTGATGCTGGAAGTTGCGAGGAATTATCCGGTACATGGCGTTCAAGGAGACGATCGCATTGCACTACCCTGTGAAGGCGGTTATGATGAAAAAACGGTTAAACGCTACCGCCAAGAGTGCGGGAGAGAAGCGCCACATAATTGTAGAGAGCAACATTGGCTGCACTGGCGCGCTGATATAATTACTGATTTTGTCGCTCGCTTGCACCGAGAATTGAAGGCGATTAATCCAGATTTGTTGCTGTCAATGTCGCCGAGTCCCTATGACTGGGGATTCGTAGAATATTTGCAAGATTCTCAAGCTTGGGTTGACAAAAAGTTGGTTGATATGCTTCACCCGCAGTTTTATCGCCGCGATTTTAACGGTTACAAACAATTGCTCGATCGACTGATCGATCGACAACTTACCTGCGAGCAAGTGTCCTGTGTGTCTCCCGGTATCCTGTTGGCGAATCGAGGGGGCAATTATAGCATGAATCCGGAGCTGTTGTTGCAAGTAATTGCTTACAACCGTGCTCGCGGCGTTCCAGGAGAAGTGCTGTTTTTTTACGAAGGTTTGCGGGATAACGATAATGCTTTGGCTGAGGCTTTGAAAAATGGGCCCTACGGTTGACACTCTCCCGGAATCGGGCTGTTTCCGGTTTGTTGCGTTCAACGGAGTCGATCGATATCTCAAGCCAACTTGGTATAAAATGATATAGCGCAGAGCAAGTCTAGCAAACAGTGCATCGATGCCAAGCAGCAAGCGCTACTAATGGTTAAGCCGATCGCCCAAAAAACAGATAATCAATCTTTGGGGAGTTGTTAAAATAGTCTAATCGGACATATTTTATAAGTGGTGCAAGTTTTTTTATCAGTTGAGTTTTGTAGGTGCAGGCGTATTTTATTAAAGAAACCGAGTTTAAAAAGAGCAATCTCAAACGATCGCCAAAATATGAGGATAAATGAATGAACTCAGTAGCAACCCTCATCCAACAGCTACCAGAGCTCAGCGATGCTGAATTCAACCAAAAATATTTGAAACAAAAACAAGGGATGCACACCTTGGCGACAATATTGCCGCAAGTAGAACAGCAAAGCCAGGCTTTGCGCGCAGTAAAATTAGCCCTAAAAGTAAATTTAAAACTCGGCTCGAAGCTAGCAGGAATGGTAAAGCCGGAGTTTCAACTAAAAACAGTAAGATTAATCGTAAAAATTAAAACTTCGCTGCCGCTCAAAATTCAACTGCTGGCACTAACAAGTTCCGATATGGCAATTCCAATGCTTGTCAAAGCATTGAACCACAAAGACCGTGCCGTGCGCCTTCATTGCATTCGGGCGATCGGCCTCATTGGCTCTAGGGCGGCAGTAATTGAATTAGCGCGGGTGCTCGAATCTGCCGATTCCCAAGCGCAAGCTTGGGCCGCTTGGGCCCTAGGAGAAATTGACTCGAAACCAGCAGCCGCAGCACTGATCGAAGCCCTCAACCACAAAGCCGCCGGAGTGCGCGCCTGGGCGGTTTGGGCCTTGGGTAAAATTAACCCCAAAATAGCCGTCCCCACCACGATCAAAGCCTTGAAACATCAAGACTCAGAGGTGCGCTGGCGGGCCGCCGTAAACTGCGGGAAAATCGGGGTGGCTGAGGTAGTTCCGGGGCTGCTGAATGCCCTCAGAGACGAAAATCACCTCGTCCGTGCTAGGGCGGCGGCGGCTTTGGGGAAAATTGGCGATCGCGACGCAGTACCCCGCTTAGTAGAATTGCTTCACGAACCCGACTCCTATGCCGTTTCTTTGAGGGCCGCCGAGGCTTTGGGACAAATCGGGACCGAAACGGCTGTGGCCGGGCTGCTGCAAGCCCTCAACCACGAGGACTCAGATGTGCGCGGCAGTGCAGTTTCTGCCTTGGGGGAAATCAGCAGCGAGGTGGCTGCGGTGGCGGTAATGCGATCGCTCTCGGATCGAGACATTTTCGTGCGCGGCAGGGCGGCTGTTGCACTCGGGAACATCAATATAGCCGGAGATGCTAACTTGCAAAAAATGGTGGCTGCGGGACTGGCGATCGCCCTAGGCGACAGCGAATCCTATGTGCGGTGGAGAGTTGCTGATGCTTTGGGGCAGATTGGGACAGACGAGGCTGTAGCAGGTTTGGTGCGACTGCTGGAAGACGAAACCTCTGGAGTGCGCCAAAAGGCTGTTAAATCCCTCGGTCAAATTGGCTCTCGTGCTGCTCTTTTGGCTCTGGAAGCAGCTTTAAAACGCCAATTTGCTGACGTTCGCGCCCTCGCCGCCCAATATTTGCCGGATGTCGGCGCTGAGGTAAAAACAGTTTATTTTGAGCAGGAATCTGCTACGGATGTCTCGGGTGAAAAACTGTCGCAAATCCAGATTGCTTCGGAAGCAGAAGCCACCGAATATATTATCGATCGCCCTGCGGGCCGGAATCTCCAATACTTAATCTCGATCGGCACTCCGGGCGTACCAGATCCCAAAACTTTTCACAAAGTCCCTAACCGATTGCGGTTAGAATTTAACGACCTCGAAACCCCCGTTGACGACCCCGATCGCGTCTTGGCTACAATTGATGACGTACTCCAAATTATTGACTTCGCCCGCCAAATATCGGCGCACCCCGGCAAATTGCTCGTCTGCTGTCAAAGTGGCATCAGCCGTTCAACAGCAGCAGCTTTGACTGTTTGTGCTGCCCTGTTGGGCCGGGGCAAAGAACGGGAAGCTTGGGCCGTGGTGCTTGCCGCCAGAGCCCAAGCCAGGCCAAATCGCTGGATTGTGCAATTGGCCGATGAAGCTTTGGGTAGAAATGGGAAGTTATCCGATTTTAGATTTTAGATTTTAGATTTTAGATTTGGGAATAACTTATTTTCTAAGGGTTTGAAGCTTGCTTAACGTTGCATTATTTTTTTGAACTGGTATTGTAAAACTTCATTGAGTTTATAAGCAATTATAAACAATAATGGTATTATATTGTTGAGAGTGTTTAACAAGGAATACGCATAGCCCAAAGAACGGAAGTCTCAAATGCAATTAGCAGAAAGGCATATCATTAAATCAACGGAACCTCGTTTTGTCGAGATTGACCAACTAGCATTCAAGTCCAAAAATCTGTACAATGCCGCCAATTATGTCATTCGTCAGAACTTGATTTATGGATGGGGCTACGTCAATTACAACGAGATGAACCGATTGATGAAGTCTCAGGTCGCATACAAGGCTTTGCCTGCTAAAGTAAGTCAGCAAATATTGATGGTGCTAGATCAGAATTGGAAATCGTTTTTTGAAGCCGTCAAAGCTTACAAAGCTGACTCTTTAAAATTTACGGGTCGTCCAAAGTTACCTAACCTAAATACAAGGACAAGGTTAAAGGTCGAAATATCCTTATTTACACGATTCAGGCGATTAGCAGTAAACAGTTGAGAAACGGAATTGTCAAACTTTCTGGTACTGAATTTTCAATTAAAACTAAAGTCAATCCTGACCGGATTTGTCAAGTTAGGTTGGTTCCAAAATGCGATTCTTATGTAATTGAGGTGATTTACAATGCTTGTACTGAGCGTAGTCGAAGTGAACCGGAGTCCACCGCTAAAAATAACAATTTTGTAGCTAGTATTGATTTAGGACTGAATAATTTGGTGGCGTTAACTTCAAATCAACCGGGTTTGATCCCACTGTTGATTAATGGACGACCATTGAAATCGATTAACCAGTTCTATAACAAGCGTAAAGCACAATTGCAATCCCAATTGAAAGGGAGGCGCCAAACATCGTCACGCATTCAACGCTTAACTCGCTGCCGCAATCAAAAAGTAGACAATTACTTGCATCATACAAGTCGCACGATTGTCGATATTCTGGTCGCACAACAAATTGGGACGCTAGTAATTGGCAAGAATGCACAGTGGAAAACCGAGATCAATATGGGGAAGCAAACTAACCAAAACTTTGTCAGCATTCCTCACGCTCGATTAATTGAGATGCTGGAATACAAAGCTTTTTTAGTTGGAATCAAGGTAATCGTACAGGAGGAATCTTTTACCTCCAAAGCCAATTTCTTGGGCTTAGATCCAATTCCTGTTTACGGAAAAACAAAAACAGAACCTGTATTTACCGGAAAACGGATTAAACGAGGTTTGTACAAAACATCGACTGGTCAGTTAATTAATTCTGACGTGAACGGTTCTTTTAACATTCTCAGAAAAGCAATCCCAAATGCGTTCGGCGATGGGATACGTCGTGGGCGTAGTTCAGCCGAGGCGGGTTAATCCGCTCAAAGTAAAAGTGAAGGGGGAGGGAATTGAAGCCTCCCATGTCTATAAATGACTATACTTTTACCAGCTATTAATAGGAGCGATCGAATTAACTGTCGGCACAGAGAGAACTCGCAAGTGCAACAGTTAACCGTAGAAACGCGGTTTCTTTTCGTAAGCCCTAAAGTTATACTCGATTTACAGGACTTGCGGGGCTGCGATGCCAAAAGTCGATCGCTCTTAGTGCAGAAGCGCGATCGGCTGCCGCATTTGTGACATTCTGTGCTATGTATTAGTCGGATACGCAACAAAAACTGTCAAGCAATCGTCGCATTGCTGGTAGCAACACCCCAAAGCTGAGGAATCGGGTGCATTGTCAAGAGACAATATCAGCTTTGGGCTACTCACAGGCAAAACGCATCAGACAGAATTTTCTGCCTGTAAAAATTCATGTGGCAATAATTCACTGCCGGGATAAATCTTTCTTTTTTTGCCTGCTGGAGACTTTTACCAGTCGAAAAAGTAATTTGGCAACAGCCATCAACAGCCTAATTATCTATTAGACATCAACCGAATTTAAGCTTCTGCCCTGACTCGACAAGAGTTTCAGATACTTTTTCGCAGATGTCTACTGGAAAACACACAAGCTTTTCCCTTTGGAGAACTTACGAGCGTGGTAAATTTTCACAGAATACAGCGGTTGCATATGTCAAAAACAAATTTGCTCAAAAAAACACGCAACGAAGTAGGTTTATCGGTTGGTGCTTGGCAAGGCAAGGGCGAGGCAAATCCAGATTTGCAACCATTGAGCCAGCAGGAAAAAGCTGTATTACCGCAAACAAATAACCCCGAAAATAGCAATTTAGGTAAACGGATGTGGCCCTTTATTTCCGCACAATTTGCTTCTGTAGAAACCGAACCCAAACAATCATCGCTCCACAATCTGGCAAAACAACCCTCCTTGAAACTTACCAAAAACTTGTCTTTTAAGCTTGGCTGTCTGCCCATAGACAAAAAAATCAGTGGCGGGTATTTGCTAGCAATAGGAATCGGATTTGTTGGCTCGCTGAGCGGACTCACAATCGCTGAGTACCACCAAGAAAAAGGATTGAGACAACTCAATGATGCTCACATACAAGCACAATTGATCGGTAACTTTAAAGATGCAGCACTGGCGGCACAATTGCAGGGAGCACAGCTAGATTCTTTTGTAGACAATTCCCCTAAGTTGGAACTGCAAAAACAGCAGTTTATCAACAGTATTGTTAAGGCTAAAAACCTGCGGTTGCGTATCGAAAAATTTGCCGAAAGCCAACCAGCTTGGCTCGCAGCCAAGCCGGAAGCTCTCAAAACTTTACTCCAAGATTGCACGGAAAATTTAGAATCCTACGCCGATACTCTCAACTCAACTTTGCTGCAAGTCCAGCAATCGCAACTGTCGCCTCGGAAGATAGAGTCGATCCGAAAATTGTTGGCCACAGAAAGCGGAGAAGGTGCAAAACAGCTTGAGGGACACCTTCAGGAATTGAGCAAAATCCTCGATATTGCCCAGCAGCAAGAGCGCCAAGGCGGTGCAGTGATGCAGGCTGCCCAAGGAATCGAAAAGGGCATAATTATGATTAGTATGCTGCTGTCGGTAGGGCTGGCTGGAATAGTGGCTTGCCGCACCAGTAGGGCGATCGCCAAACCAGTCGTCAGCGTCACTCAGGTGGCTCAACAAGTCGCCGCCGAGTCGAATTTTGATTTGCGAGCCCCCGTCAGCGGACAAGACGAAATAAGCTCGTTAGCTGTATCTCTCAATCACCTGATCGAGCGAGTTTCCGAACATACAAAAGAATTGGCACAAGCTAAGGAAGATGCTTTAGTGGCTACCACTGCTAAAAGCCACTTTTTAGCCAATATGAGTCACGAGTTGCGGACGCCTTTAAATGCGATTATCGGCTACAGTCAACTACTTTTAGAAGATGCCAGAGATTCCGGGTACAAAGATTTTGTTACCGACTTAGACAAGATTCAGAATGCAGGCACGCACCTGCTATCTTTGGTTAACGACATCCTCGATTTGTCAAAAATTCAAGCGGGGGGAATGAACCTCGACATCGAAGAGTTTGACATCGAATCCCTGCTCGATCACATGTCAATGGCGGTAAAATTGTCTTTACAACAGAATGGCAATGTTTTAGAAATAGAGTGTGACAGTCAAACTGTTGGCACTATGCACGCAGATTTAGCAAAAGTGCGAAAAGTCCTGCTGCACCTGCTGAACAATGCTGCTAAGTTCACCAAAAATGGGATAGTGAAAGTCAGCGTCAGCCGTGTTGAGGGAACCGGAGAATCGAATGTAGCGCATCTGTCGGGTGTTGAAAATTTAATGGTTGCGGGCGAGGCGAAATCGAGTTTGATTGCTTGTCCAGTTGCGAATGTTCAAGCATCGGATTGGATTTGCTTTCGAGTTAAAGATACCGGCATTGGAATGTCTCCCCAACAACAGCAAAAATTGTTTGAAGCCTTCGCGCAAGCTGATTCTTCGGCGGCGCGCCAGTACGGTGGGACTGGATTGGGGCTGACAATTAGCCGCCACTACTGTCAGATGATGGGCGGCGAGATTTTGGTAGAAAGCGAAGAGGGCAAAGGGTCTATTTTCACGATACGCATACCAGCAGGAAATAGTTAATACACACATGGGTAGGGTGCCAAGCGAAAAACAGGAAAGAATCAAGCTCTTGGACACCCTACCAGTTGAATTGACTGGTGTATTGAATGTAGCTTTTCTGGGCGTGATGAGGTATGACTGCGATCGAGTTTCGTGAGTTTCTCGCCAGTTGTCTTACTTTTTGTCAATTGCCAATCTGTACCTGACTCACTTGAGAATTGCTATATAACTTCTGAAAGCTCGATCAAAGGTCAAATATTGAAGTGACTTTTGTATCAACATATTTCATGTCACCAGTAGTTCCTCCAGCAAAATGAAGGAAATAGTTATTGAAAAATGCTGTTGTTACACATTTAGAAATTAGTGAAGCCTTAGGATTTAAACCAATTTTTTGTAATCCCTTTTGTACTATGTTGTCTCTCGAACTTAGAAAGGGGTACAGAAATTGCTGGATTAAAGGCCAAGGCATATTGAATTTTGGAGAAATCCAGCACTCAATACCCTGCATCAATATCTCATAGCTCAATGGGCGCATTTCATAGTTCCATTCTCCCGAACCTTTGTCTTCATAGGAGTGATAAACATACTCCAGCAATTCTCGATGATAACGAGGAGAAAGCACCATAACTCCGGCTTGTACAACGGATTCAAATTCTGCATCTATCCCAAAACTTTTGTAAAAAGCTGTAGGAGAAAGGTTGTCTATGTATTCGATACCATTCTTAGACCAAAAATCATAAAGTCTTTTCAGGCAAATCTCGTGATCTGCTCTACTAGGAGTTGCATAATCATCGACTGCCCCAATCTTCTCTAGTGGAACTCCCTCGGTAATATCGGGACTGTTTGGGTTAATCAATATATCAGCATCGACCCAAACAACTTGATCGTATTTTTGAAGACTGGGTTCTGACAAAATTAAGCACTTTTGCCATGATGGATTTCTAGACTGAGCCTTGGACGAATTATCTAACGGTTGTGTCAAAACAACAACTTCAAATTGATATTTTTCAGCATAGTGCTGCCATAGAGACCTACAATGTTTCTCGAACATGAGTTCATAGTTCTTGCCTATTGCTAGCGTAACAAGTGCCTTTGCCACTCTATACTCTCCTTAGTTTATTCATTGAAGATTTACCTTTAAACCCTGAACGCGGAAATCTCCCACAAACACCTGATTCCACCCCAAAATGCCGCATATGGTTTGTCCTGTCAAGTTCTACTATAAAAAATTATCCAAATTTTTCAGTATCTGGGATTGGTAGTGTATAACGCAATACGCTTCGCCTAGGGGTTGTCGGAAGAGACAAACGCTCTTGTGCGATCGCTTCGGTAAAGGCTAGGAAAATAATCCCAGAGTCTATTTTTTACATCGTTTTGACTGCATGACAGTCTTAACCCAACCGTATGGGTGTATGGCGAGCTTCAATCATTTGTGCAAGTATTTAGGGGCGGTGTCCCAGGAGCTGAAATACCGATCGCAGCGGGATTTCCACTACAAACATTACAGGATTTTTGACTGCTGGCTATAGTATCATTTATAGTTCTGGATTACTGTATTTTTTCTGGTTGTCGATCGCCCCTATGGTCAGTAAGGGCCAAAAAATGCCCTATAAAGTGCTACCCATTCATCGTCGCCATCTCTTCCTCAAGGTGATATTTAACACCAGTGCAGTAGATTCTCAATTCTCCAGCGATCGCGAATGGTGCGATCGATAGCTACTACATCACATAGCAGCCAACACTGACCAAGAAAATGGGATACAAGCCCCGTCCTTTTAGGACGGCTTTTCTTGATTTCTAATATACTCTTTCAATACTTCTAAGGGTGCGGCACCAACGGA
>NZ_JAEQCT010000029.1:296576-320690 GCF_020738205.1 Microcoleus sp. PH2017_24_DOB_U_A | reverse complement strand
TGAATTCATAAGTCAGATTGAACACTTGCATCACCTCCTTGTTTGATTTTACCCAATTTCTACAAAATGGCAACAGGATTTCTAGAATAAAGTAGTCCTAGAAGGACGAGGCTCTAACCCCCTAATTTTGGTAGTTTTTTATTTTTAACCGATCTTGCGTCTCTATTATTATGACCCTAGACAGGGGGCGGCTGCGGGCTTAGGACACTTCTTCTGGGTTTGGTATGGTTGACAGCTCGCGATCGGCTAGGCGGCTGCCTTGTCTGAATCTGGAAATTTCAATAAAATAACTGAAAGTGAGATACTCTATCACAGCGGAGGAATCCAGCTCAAGATTGTCGATCGAAATTAATGCGATACCAGCTTCGTCCTAGTTCGAGATCTACTGTTTTAGGTGTAAGCCTATCTCAGCAACTTGGGTTGATGAACGAAGAATCCCCTCGCATCAACGGCAGGGAGTGTCAAAAATTTTAACATCCTACAAGTCAGGAGGTATAGATTAGTGTCTGTCGAAATTATTCAAAAGCCTTCTACAGTCCGCAAGCTTGCGCCGCGCTACCGCGTGCTGCTGCACAATGATGATTTCAATCCCATGGAATACGTGGTGCAGACTTTGATGGCGACGGTACCCAGTCTGACTCAGCCACAGGCTGTAAATGTGATGATGGAAGCCCACACCAACGGGCTGGGACTGGTGATTGTTTGCGCTCTCGAACACGCTGAGTTTTATGCTGAAACGCTCAACAATCACGGATTGAGCAGCAGCATCGAACCTGATGATTAGAAAACTAGAGGCACCTGAAAGTCTTAACCCACCGAGTTTTTAACTCATATTGAATAGCCTCATACCAAAAAGCCAAGGGACTAACCTTGGCTTTTTGGTATATTTAATGCGGTCGATCGCCAGACTGGAAGAGTAAAGGTTGGGAGCAACCGGGCCGGAAATTATTCGGACGGTGGTTCAAAGCTAGGTGGCCTCGATCCCAAATTTCAGCTCTCCAATCTCAAATCTCGATCGTCGGAAATTAATTAGGAAATTAATAACGTCCGCCGCCGCCGCCGCCACCGCCGCGACCAAATTTGCCTGGGCCGCCGCCGCCCCGGTTGCCGCCGCCCCGGCCGCCTTCATCTTCGCGGGGCTTAGCTTTGTTAACTTTGAGATCGCGACCCATCCACTCTGCTCCGTCGAGAGCAGCAATCGCTGCATCTTCTTCGGCATCTGTTGACATTTCTACAAAACCAAAGCCGCGGGGGCGACTGGTTTCTCTGTCGGTAGGTAGATGTACTCGCTTAACGGTTCCGTATTCGGCGAAGACGGTGGTGATGTCTTCTTGGGTAACTTGGTAGGATAAGTTACCGACGTATATCGACATGAGGAATAACTCCAAAAATTAGACAGTGCAAAGATTTCAGTTTCGGAGAGTCCCCTGCCGATACAGAAGGGCAAGTTTTTAAACAATTCTGTAGCAATGAACAAAGCCTGCAACCGAATCTGATACACTTGGAATTTTAACACAGAATGGCGTCTTTTGAGTAGCTTTGGCCACTTAATTAAGTCGTTACAATTCAATCTCAAACTTTGAGGGTATTCAGAAACCGGATTTTGAGCTGTGATGTTTTGTCAAACTCGAACGCGAGAAAGTTCTGGGACAGACCGGCTACCGCAGGAAAGATACGTCTAGATTCCCAAAATTGGTACTCAAAGCGAGATTCAGGTTTTCCAAGGCTTTGACTAACCACACCAGGCCTTCTCGGGTACAAAATTCGTAGTGACCGAACAAAATTGCCAACCGCTTTTCTAGATAGGGCTTGACTTTGCCACAAATTAGCACGATTTTCAGCAGCAAACCTGTGGTTTGGGTGGGCCCGAGGTTGGAGATCAGGTCGATGAAGACAAAGTGGTTGGGCCGCGCAGGACTCTCTACTACTAAAAAGTTCAATAACTGGCTGCAAGTTCTGATCGTTAAAAATTCGTTGAACTTCTGAGCATCGTTGTGGGGAAAGGTATTTTGTAGTTGTTTATACAGTTTTTCGTTAAATTGACGTTTGCCGTAGCCATCGTCGGTGACGGAAGAAATTAGGTATTCGTATAAGTCGTCTTTAAAGGATCTGTAGGACACACTTGTGCTGGTGTTCGCAATGAAGCGGCCGGCTAGCTGTCGGTAGGTATCGGCTCCTTCGACTTTTCCGACAAATTGCTTGAGGGCAAAGAACAGCTCTGGGTCGCTCAACAGCGTCGGGTTTTTTATAGTCTGTATACTTCTGCCGAAGGAGATTGAGGTATGCCGGCGGGCTGCTTGGGCTTTTCTCACTTGGTGAGCAACGTATTGTGAGAGGTCGATTTCAAATTGCTGCTGCTTTTGAGCTTGGATTTTTTGAATGATTTTTTGCTGTTCGTAGGTGCTGTCGTCGCTGAGGAGGCAGTGTTTGTAGAGGTAAGGGTATCGGGGAATTAAGGTTCCGAGGGCTAGGCTGGCGGGAGTTTTGCCGTTGCTGTCTTCATTACTGTGGGTGATGACTTTGGCTAAGCGTTTGAGTGTGAGGTATTGTTCGCTTTGGGTAAATTGATTGACTAATTGGGGGATGGAGTGAGTAGGGCGCGATCGACTATATCGAGATAATATTTTGGGGGCTTCTTCAAACAGAGCGATCAATTCCGGGATAGCTGCTTGCTTTCCGGGGTATGTTTGCCAGCGGTTGATCAGGATGTGGCAGCAACGGTTGAGGATGTATTTGAATTCTTGTTCGGCGTAGGGTGAGGCTGCTATTTTTTCGAGTGCTTCAGCGATGGTGCGATCGCGATATCCGTTACCGTAGATAAACAAAGTGCGAAAACGGTCGATTAGTTCGATCGGCTGCTCTACTTGTACCAACTCCAGCCAGTGGTTGTAAAGTAGCTGTTCTTCTTCCTGGCTCTGTCTGTTATAGTCGTTCACTGTGGATTAACCCTCCAAAAGGATTGGGCAGGAGCTTTAAGCGCCATTGGCAGATATGAATTGGCAGATGAAGCACCACAATTAAGTCAACCGATTTTAGATTTTAGATTTTAGATTTTAGATTTACTCCACAGATTCATCTGGAAGCTTCAACTGTAGTCTAAAATTTTAATCTCTCCCCGACTTAGGTCGAGGGCTTGTATCCGTTGTTGGGTAGGGTCAACCGAGCTTCTCGCCTCCCGAGGCTTAGGGGTGGAAGTGGCGATCGCCTTAAGCAGATCTTTTTTACTTAGTTAAACTATTTGTCAACACCAGCATGACATGAATTGTTTGCAATTAGCAAGGCCTAAAATCACCACAAACTTTGTAAATTATTGGTAAAGATTGTGGGTGTGTTCTAAATAATTTATGGCTGGGCAGAGGATTTATTATTACCCGAAAGAATTGGTTGAAAGCCCCAAGCCTGCTCGGGAGAAATTAAAATCAGACTATTCATTACTCCAATCCTCGGACTTAAGGGTAGATGTCGCTCTCAAACAGTCAACTGTCAACTGTCAACTGCCAACTGTCAACTGTTGAAGAGTGCCAAGGTCAATCCTAGTCGGCATCCCCCTGTTATACCATTTGCGATTGGCGATTGGCGATTTGCGATGGGAATGACTGAGGACTCTCAGGGTTTAGATTCCGGGCAAAGCAGTTGCATTCTTTTTTGAACTGGTGTCAGTTAAATGTGAGGTGGGGCGAGGTAGGATTAGCTGTGAAAATAATGATTTGAAATGTGAGTGCTGGTAATATGGTCTGTCGCGTAAGTATCGCCCAACTTGCTGAAATTTTAACTGTACCTTTGCTTGCTGTGTCTGAGGACGTTCTGACAGTTGTAGGGACAGGTATTGCTACAGATACGCGCACCATTGAGGGGGGCGAAGTATTTTTAGCGCTGCGGGGAGAAAATTTTGACGGGCATCAGTTTGTGGCAAAAGCCCGGGATTTGGGAGCGATTGCTGCGGTAGTCGATCGCACTTACCAAGCAGAAGTTCCCAATTTTCCGCTGTTGCGCGTTGACGATACTTTAAAAGCTTACCAGGCGATCGCCCGTTGGTGGCGCGACCAATTCAGTATACCGATAATTGGTGTTACTGGTTCAGTAGGTAAAACTACTGCCAAAGAATTAATTGCGGCCGTTTTATCAACCAGCGGAAATGTTCTGAAAACTCAATATAACTACAACAATGAAATTGGAGTCCCGAAAACTCTATTAGAGCTTTCGCCGACCGACAATTATGCTGTAATTGAAATGGGAATGCGCGGGCTAGGAGAAATTGCGCTGCTGTCGCAAATTGCGCGTCCTACTGTGGCGGTAATTACTAATGTAGGAACGGCGCATATCGGGCGCTTGGGTTCGGAAGAGGCGATCGCCCAAGCTAAGTGCGAACTGTTAGCGGAAATGCCTGCTGAAAGTATTGCTATTCTCAATCACGATTCTGACAGATTAATGGCAACTGCGGCGCAAGTTTGGCAGGGAAAAACTTTAAGTTACGGATTAGAAGGCGGCGATTTGTGCGGGAAATTGCTGAATAATGATACAATGCTTGTAGAAGGTGTGGAATTGCCGCTACCGTTGGCTGGAAGGCACAATGCTGTAAATTATTTGGCGGCTTTGGCGGTAGCAAAAGTTTTAGGGATTAAGTGGGAAGTTTTACAACAAGGTTTGTCCGTGCAGTTACCGGATGGACGGGCGCGCCGCTACGATTTGCTTTCTGATGTTGTGATTCTGGATGAGACTTACAATGCTGGTTTGGAGTCGATGTTGGCGGCGCTGAGATTGTTAGCGGATACTCCGGGAAAGCGCCGGATTGCGGTGTTGGGTACGATGAAGGAATTGGGCGAAAGGGCGATCGAATTTCACCGACAAGTAGGAAGGGCGGCGCGGGATTTAAACCTCGATGCTTTGTTTGTGTTTGCGGATTTTGAGGAAGCGGCGGCGATGGCGGCGGGTGCGGCGGGCGTGCCTTTTGTGGAGATAGGAGATATTACGGCGCCCGATGGGCGGGAAGATTTAGCAAAGCGGTTGTTGGGATTTGTTGAAAAGGGCGATCGTATTTTATTTAAAGCTTCTCATTCAGTGGAATTGAATCGAGTTGTCCAGAAGTTCCGTGCCGATTTTGCAGGCCAATAACTAGCAATTTGGTTCGTAGTGAGGACTTCAGTCCTCTCTCGTCGGATGCGGACTGAAGTCCTCACTACAAACCTATGTTTGAGATGATATGATTTAGTTTAAAAGTGCGATCGCTACGCCCCGGCTTGCGCCTACGAACTCTTCACCAAAGTAACCCCATGATTGCTAAAACTCTCAGTCCGCCCGAACAAATAGTTGAGCTATCGAATATCAGTTGGCAAACTTATGAAACTTTGCTTGCCGAAATCGGCGATAGGCCAATTAGACTGAGATACAATCGCGGCAATTTGAAAATTATGGTGCCTTCTCCTGAACACGAAATTTACAAAAGAGTAATAGGTCGATTTGTTGAAACATTAGCTGAAGAATTAGATGTGAGAATTGAACCTCTGGGTTCTACGACATTCAAACGTCCTGAACTCATTGGTGTAGAACCGGATGATTGTTTTTACATCCAGAATGCTAGTGCAATTAAAGGCAAAAAACGACTCGATATGAGTCAATATCCGCCCCCGGATTTAGTGGTGGAAATTGATGTTACCAGCAGATCCGACAATACCTTGCAGATTTATGCCGATCTGGGAGTGCCGGAAGTTTGGATTTACAACGGTTCGCGGCTCAGAATTAACAGATTGGACGATCGAGGGTATGTCGAGTGCGAGATCAGTTTAGCATTTCCGAGTGTTGCTATTTTAGAGATTGTCAGTTTTTTGGCACAGGCGGAAACAATGGATTATTTGGAATTAGTTAAAGCATTTCGGAATTGGGTAAAAAGCCAAATTAATCAAAATCAATAGTCCTGTTTATTTTAATCCTGGATGCAGATCGGAAACCGCTTTTTTTGACGACAAAACTTGATTGTGACCCGCAGATTGTGTAAAATTTTATCCCTCAATATCCCGATCGCTCTAACGGCTCGATTTCAATATCTGGAGCAATCTCAATGGCTGCAAGTCTGGCATTCTCAACTATCGTATTTCCCATTATTGTATTGTGTACTGCCTCAAACTTAGATTCGGCTTCCGAAATTTCTTCGTAGTGTACAATCACATGATAATATTTATTAATTGGTTCTCCTGAATCTGAAAGTTCCACGGCAAGGGAATCTATATTCTGAGACTCTTCTGCTTTTTCGCGATATTCGTCAGCTAAATGTTCTAGGGCGATCGCGATCGCGTGTTCTTTCGTTTGTCCGTAAAAATTCATGGTATCATTGGGGCGATCGCTCAGAGATGATGATATCTGACACAGATACTGCCCGTTTGATTGAGCGCAAACGGCGATCGCAATTGTACCAGTAGTGCGATCGGGATTTATTTCGGCCATTTCAACCTCGCTATCTCATGAAATAAACTTGCTAAATTGTATCCGGGTCAATATTTAATTTTCGCAGTTTTGCGGCCAGGCGATCGGCACGTTGCATCTCTATCAAAATTGAGATGGAGGAGAAGAATAGCGATACGGTTTAAGATATGGAAGGGCGAAATTAAGGTAAATTCGAGGAACTCCGCCCGAGTCATCGTTCCGCGTCAGTCAGCGTTCATCTGCGGTTGCTAAAAAGAGCCTCAAACGCAACCATCCCGATCGTGAATCGCCCTTTTCTTTTATTCCCCGGACTGAATTTGACTCCTCACCCACTCCCGGAATAACCGCAGCAAAGCATTTTCCTTGGTAGTCCTCCTCAATTCCAAAAAGCGCAGCATCTCAACTTGCGACAAAAAAGGAAAAGTCGGAGAAACATCTCTTTCTACATATTCCTGTGCTTCCAGTTGATAAATTATTAAACGATTTCCGTCGTAGCGCCAAACTTCCGGCACCCCTAAACTTGCGTATAAAGAAAGGCGATCGATCGAACTGCTAGTCACGTCAATTTCCACTACTAAATCTGGTGGCGGATCTTGATTGAGATCGATTTGTTCTTTGTCCCAAACCACATTCTCATTTTGGATATAGTAGCACTGATCCGGCTCCAAACCGCGAGCCAAATCCTCGCGCCGACAAGTTAGAGAACCCAAACTCCGAATTTCGATGTTTAATTCTTCACTCACACTTTCCACAAAACGGCCTAAAATTTTCTTACTACCTTCATGGGGTGCTAAAGGAGTCATAATTTCTAATGTTCCTCGATCGTAAGTCAGGCGAATTCCTCCGTGTTCCCCTAACTCATTCAGCAGGGATTCGTAAGTTTTCCAGCTAATGTTGTTTAGCAGAATTCCGCTAGTTTGATTCTGGATCAGGGTGGCTGTCATGGCTACCTGCCTGGGTTGTAGATTATTGATTGTATCTTAGCAAACACGATCTTGATTGAGGGGCGATCGCCCTCCTTCAGTCTCTTTACTGAATTTGACTCCTCACCCACTCCCGGAATAACCGCAGCAAAGCCTTTTCTTTTGTAGTCTGTTTCAGTTCCAAAAACCGCAGCATTTCAAACTTCGACAGAAAAGCAAAAGTGGGAGAAACCTCGCACTCTGCGTATTCATTGCCTTCTAAGTGATAGATGATTAAACGATTGCCATCGTAGCGCCAAACTTCAGGTACACCCAAACTTGCGTAAAGTTTGAGACGATCGATCGAACTGCTGGTAATGTCAATTTCAATAGCTAAATCCGGTGGTGGATCTTCATTGAGATCGATTTGTTCTTTATTCCAGACAACATCTTCATTCTGAATGTAGTAACATTTATCAGGTTCTAACCCCCGTTCCAAATCTTTGCGCTTGCAGGTTAGTGAACCCAGGCTGCAAATGTCAACATTTAATTCATCAGTTAGAACTTCAACAAAATTTCCTAAGAGTTCACCTGACTTTTCATGTGGTGCTGATGGAGTCATAATTTCTAAATTTCCGCGATCGTAAATCAGGCGAATTCCTCCGTGTTCCCCTAACTCATTCAGCAGGGATTCGTAAGTTTTCCAGCTAATATTTTTTAGCAGAATTCCGCTACTTTGATTCTGGATTAGGGTGGCTGTCATGGCTACCTGCCTCGGTTTTAAATTATTAATTGTATGTTAGCAAATATGATACTTGACTTATTTCATAAATCTGCGATCGCCCTTACGATACCGCCGATTAATATCAAATCCGCTCTCCATCGGCATGATTCATATCTCTATTCTCGGACTCTGTGTCCTCTGCGCCCTCTGTGGTTTAATCATTCCAGTCCAAGTGGAAACGATATAACGCAAATCAACGCAGATTTTTTTAAGAGTCCTGGACGCACCAATATCAAAGAAACCGGGTTTTTCACCTAATCTCGTCGCTACAGCGAAGGATGTTCGTGAAAAAACCCGGTTTCTGGCTACCTGTTTGTAGAGTACGATCGCACTATTCGATCGCACTTACACTCAACACACTACTTAGCAGCTTGACGCTCTTTCGCATCCTTAATCACTTCCTCAGCGATATTGCTCGGACAAGGAGAATAGTGCGAGAAAGACATCGAAAACTGACCGCGCCCAGATGTCATGGTACGCAAATCGCCAATGTAGCCAAACATTTCGCTCAACGGCACATCAGCCTTGATCCGCGCTCCTGTTTGTCCGGTTTCCTGAGCCTTCATCATGCCCCGGCGGCGGTTGAGGTCGCCGATGACATCGCCCATGTGATCGTCTGGGGTGAAGACATCGACATTCATGATCGGTTCCAGCAACTGAGGCCCAGCCTTGGGTACAGATTGGCGGTAGGCGGCTTTAGCAGCAATTTCAAAGGCCATTGCTGAAGAGTCAACCGGGTGGAAACCTCCATCAACCAGGGTGAATTTCAAGTCTAAGCAGGGGAATCCAGCCAAGACGCCCACATCGATGCAGCTTTGGAAGCCTTTTTGCACCGCTGGCCAATACTCTCTCGGTACGCTACCACCAGTTACTTTTGACTCGAACACGAAGCCGCTACCGACTTCACCGGGCTCGACGATATAGCCGATTTTAGCAAATTGACCTGAACCACCAGATTGTTTCTTGTGGACATAGTTGTCTTCGAGGCGTTTGGTGATGGACTCGCGGTAGGCTACCTGCGGTTCGCCAACTTCTACCTCGACGCCGTGGGTGCGTCGCAGAATGTCCACTTTGATGTCGAGGTGCAGTTCGCCCATGCCCTTGAGGATGGTTTCGCCACTTTCTTCGTCTGTGACCATGTGGAAAGATGGGTCTTCTTGTACCATCTTGGTGAGCGCGGCTCCCATCTTTTCTTCGCCTCCTTTGAGTTTCGGTTTGACCGAAATGGAGATGACTGGTTCTGGGAACACCATTGGCTCTAGGGTTGCGGGATTTTTGGGGTCGCAGATGGTGTGTCCGGTGCGGACGTTTTTCATACCTACGATCGCAATAATATCGCCTGCTTGAGCCGAATCAATTTCTTCGCGGGAGTTGGCGTGCATTTCTACCAAGCGGCTGATGCGCTCGGTTTTGCCTGTGGCGGTGTTGAGTACGGTGTCGCCTTTGGATATCTTACCGGAGTACAAACGGGTGAAGGTTAAAGCGCCGAAGCGATCGTCCATAATCTTAAATGCCAGGGCGCGCAAAGGGCCTTCTGGATCCACGATCGCGAAATTGCCTGTTTCCTCGCCTTCGAGATCCACCTCAGGCTGAGGCGTAACTTCCATCGGGTTCGGGAGGTAGTCAACGACTGCATCGAGTACCAACTGGACGCCCTTATTCTTAAACGACGAGCCGCAGTAGGTGGGGAAAAATGCCATGTCGCGGGTGCCTTTGCGGATGCACCGCTTGAGGTCTTCGATACTCGGCTCGTTGCCTTCGAGGTACTGTTCCATCAGGTTATCATCCTGCTCGACAGCCAGTTCGATCAACTGTTCGCGGTATTTCTCGACATCATCGACCATATCGGCCGGAACATCCTGAATTGTGTAGCCCATCGGATCGCCCGAATCATCCCAGATCCATGCTTTGCGGGTGAGCAAATCGACCATGCCGCAAAATTTGTCTTCAATGCCGATCGGCAAAACCATTACCATTGGTTTAGCTGCGAGGACTTTATCGACTTGCTTGACAACTCGGTAAAAATCTGCGCCCGTGCGATCGAGCTTATTGATATAGACGATACGAGCAACTTTAGAATCGTTAGCGTAGCGCCAGTTAGTTTCCGATTGCGGTTCAACTCCACCGGAACCGCAGAACACACCGATACCGCCATCGAGAACCTTGAGCGAACGGTAAACCTCGATCGTAAAATCGACGTGTCCGGGAGTATCGATGATGTTGAGCTGATGCTCGTTCCAGAAGCAGGTAGTAGCAGCGGATTGAATCGTAATCCCGCGCTCTTGCTCCTGTTCCATGAAGTCAGTCGTCGCCGCGCCTTCGTGTACTTCACCTATTTTGTGGATTTTGCCTGTCAGTTTCAGGATTCTTTCAGTTGTGGTGGTTTTGCCAGCATCTACGTGGGCGAAGATGCCAATATTTCGATAACGAGTGAGATCTTTCATAAATTACTGTTGAGATTAAATGCGACGAACCGTCGGCGACCACCTGCAAGCTTGACAAGCGAGGAATTAATTCTGCCTTACCAGCCTGTACTGGCTGGATTTCCTTTTCCCTGTTTTTCTCAGGACTATCTTAATTTTGACACTTCTGGGTCATTCCTGGGAAGGATTCTTGGATCAATAAGTGGCCCAAGCCTGACAACTCATAAAAATACCCTATAGCTAGGGCAAAATCCTCTCACAAAGTAGGTTGGGCTGAGGCACTCACGCCCAACAAATTCGCCTGCGCCACCCTTCGCCAAACCTGATATTTTGCATCATTCTCAGCAAAAGCTTATACAGTGGGTTTCTTGACAAAAAATAGAGGATTTTACTTGAGTCTGTCACAAGAAACCTGATTTTTGACATTCATGCCTGATGTTAGTAAATCTACTATAACATAAAATAGCGGAATTTGTGTCATCATAAACCGATATTTTATACTTTTGTCCATAAGGTTTGTAGTGAGGACTTTAGTCCGCATCAAAGAGAGAACGAAAGTAGTTTTGTAGTGAGGACTTTAGTCCGCATCAAAGAGAGAACGAAAGTAGGTTTGTAGTGAGGACTTTAGTCCGCATCAAAGAGAGAACTAAGGAATGAGAATTAAATAACTTCCACAATTTTGTGGGATGGGCGTCCCGCCCGTTCAAAAAGGACAGGCGGGACGCCCATCTCACAATAACAATTAAAATTGTAAGTTATTTAATTCGCGATCCTAAAGTAGGTTTGTAATGAGGACTTTAGCCTGCATCAAAAAAAGGACTAAAGTCCTCACTACAAACCAATTTTACTACAGTCGTATTTGAGCCTAAGTCAAAATCGAGCCACTCATCATCCGTTGATATCGCCGTTCCAACTCATCCCGCACGACCGGCCATTCATCCAAAGTTTCATCATTCTCAATTACCATTTGCGCGGCCTCCCTCGCCAACTCCAAAACCTCCTGATCCTCCACCAAACTCGCCAAAGCAAAATCCGGTAAACCAGACTGTCGAGTTCCCAAAACCTGACCTGGGCCGCGCAATCTCATATCCATTTCTGCAATAAAAAATCCATCTTGAGATTGTTCTAAAACCTTCATTCTCTGCATAGCTTCCGCAGCCTTGGAACCGGGCATTAACAAACAATAAGAACGATTGCTGCCCCGACCGACTCGACCCCGCAACTGGTGCAATTGCGACAGTCCAAAACGCTCCGAATTTTCAATCAACATTACCGTTGCATTCGGCACATCTACTCCCACTTCCACCACAGTAGTAGATACTAAAATATCAGTTTCTTTGTCTCTAAACTTAGTAATCGCCTGATCTTTGTCAGCGCTACTCATCCTACCGTGGAGCAAACCTACCTTAAACTCAGGAAATATACTTTTTTCGAGTTTCTCTTTTTCCTCAATTGCCGATCGCACATCCAGCTTTTCCGACTCCTCCACCAGAGGCAGAACCACATAAACCTGACGGCCGCTCGCCACCTCCCGACGAATCAAATCGTAAGCCTGGAGGCGTTCTTTCGCAGACAGAACAGTCGTTTGAATCGCCTGCCGACCGGGGGGAAGTTCATCAATTTGACTCACGTCTAAATCGCCGTGCAGAGTCAGCGCCAGCGTCCGAGGAATGGGAGTTGCGGTCATCGTCAAAACGTGAGGAGATTCGCCTTTTTGCTGCAATTTAGCACGCTGCTGCACGCCGAATCTGTGCTGTTCGTCAATTACAGCCAAACCCAATTTATGGAAATTCACCGTATCTTGAATCAGCGCGTGAGTTCCTACTAAAACAGGTAATTCTCCGGTTTCTAACTGGCTGTGAATTTCCCGGCGCTTGGCTATTTTTGTCGAACCAGTTAACAGTTCGACAGACAAGTGCATCAAATTAAACCAGCCTACCAATTTCCGATAATGCTGTTCTGCTAAAACTTCTGTCGGCGCCATTAAAGCGGCTTGATAGCCGGATTGAATTGCTGCTAGCATTGCGACTACAGCGACGACTGTTTTGCCAGCGCCGACATCGCCTTGCACTAATCGGTTCATCGGCTGGGGCGAAGCTAAATCGTTGAGGATGTCGTTAATGACTCTTTCTTGGGCATTTGTCAGCGCAAAAGGCAAGATTTGATAGAACTGTTCGATCAATTTCCCGCTAGGAAGGATGACTGCGCTAGCTTGAGCTTTTCTTTGGGTTTGGCGGCGCTTTAAAAGGCCTAATTGCAGGTAGAAAAATTCGTCAAAAACTAAGCGGCGGCGGGCGGCGGACAAGCAATCGCGATCGAGCGGAAAGTGAATGTTTGCCACCGCATCGGCTAAACCCATTAAGCCGTAACGCTCGCGCAAGTCATCCGGTAGCGATTCCGGTAACAGTTTCGCGGCCGGAATTGCGGCTAAGATCGATCGCCTCACCGAACCCGCATCCACCCCTTCCGTCAGCGGATAAACAGGAATCAGGCGGCCGACTTTCATAGATTCGATCGCACCGCCGGAGTCATCTAATACTTCCAACTCAGGATTTTCTAGGGTAATGCCATACTTACCCTGCTTTACCAACCCCGAAGCAGCAAGTATCGCACCAGTACAATACTCGCGCTTTTTGAATTCTTGCCAGCCGCGATTGCTGTAGCGAGGCCCGGCAAAAAAGCGACTGATTTTAATTTCTCCGGTACTGTCTTTTAAAATTACTTCTAATATCGTTAATTTCTTATTTTTAGGGCTAGAAAAGCAATTGCAGCGCTTTACTTCGGCGATTAAAGTAACAGTTTCCCCTGCTATTAACTCGCGAATTCGTACTTGCTTTGCATAGTCGATGTGGTTGCGGGGATAGTAGTAAAGCAAGTCATATACGGTATCTAAACCGAGTTTTAGCAAGCGGTTGCCGTTGGCGGGGCCGATGCCTGTCACGCGGGTTAACGGTTGATCTAGCGTCAGACTGGGGGGTGGAGGTGCTGTGTTAAGGGGTGCGGTTCGGGGAACTGAAACGGCTGGAGTGATTGAATCGGTGGCATTTTCAGGTCTGACTTGTGTCGTTTGTTCTTCCCAAACTTGCTCCATTTGTCTGAGGAAACTGACTGTAATGGCGATCGAATGTTGGCGCCCTTCGAGATCTTTCTGAGGGTAGATGTCAAATTCCACAGCAAGTTCTCTGGCGCGATCGCGCGAAGAACCAGTGACAGCGCCTGCAAGTTGTCTCAAGCTGAGGCCGAGAAACTCGCTAAAGCGGTATTGACTGCCTTGGATGTCGTTAAATCCGCGATCGGCTTCTACGGAAAGAGCTTTTTGCAATCGCTGCCATTCTGGTTGGTTATTAGTCATCAGTCATTAGTTATTAGTCATTAGTCATTAGTCATTAGCGCGAGCGTCCCCGATCGCGAACGTTATTAGTCATTAGTCATTAGTCATTAGTCATTAGTTATTAATCATAGCTCAATAATTCCAGACAATTGTCAACTGTCAACTGTCAACTGTCCACTGTCCACTGACTAATCTTCAAACCAACTCAACCGCCAAGCCGACTCAGCCTCCACCACCGCCATTTCCCGCTGCTTTTTCTGGTAATCGCGACCGAGGGAGTTCAACTTTGCAGAGAGGTTGCGAATTTGTTGGCGCCAAGCCGATGTTCCCGGATCGGCAAACTCTATTTCCGACAACCGCAGTTTAATTGCTGTAATGTGCAAAGCATTAATACCGGGTCTTTTTCCCAAGTTTGGCGGTGCTGGTGAACTATCTGTTTCAATGATTAAGCTTAATAGGTTAGGTGGGCCCGCCACGCTGTCGGCGGACAATTCAGCAGCAGAAGCAGCTTCTAGAACCTGTTCTGGCAATTGACTGGGCAAGATTTCCGACTGTTGGAGCAAGCGGTTGGTGTCGCGAGACAGCAGCTTGAGAATCTGGGCGATCGACTTTTCAATACTATTTTGCCAGCGCGCCAAACTTTGCGGGGAATTGGCAATTGGTAATTGATTGTTTGTTGCTGGAAATTGATAGTTAATAGCGGAAAATTCGTTGTTTGCCTCTATTTCTTCCTCGACGAATTCGTTTTCCTCGATTTCTTCCTCGCCAAACTCGTCTTCATCTATTTCTTCATCTATTTCTTCATCTATTTCTTCCTCTTCCTCTTCCTCTTCCTCTTCCTCTACTTCTGATTCAGTCGTGAGCGATCGCAATTTTTCTTGAGACGCCGCAGCCAAACGCCTTACAGACTGCTGCATTTTTTGTCGCCCGTCGAAGGACAACTTGAGAAACGACTCCGGCACCGCTTGAGTGCAAAGGTGATAGCAAGCCAAAATCAACTGCTGTCGCACCGCTTGTCCCAAGGCAGTTAAATAACCATCGTAGGTACTGCGAAACTCTAGATTCAAGGCTGCTAAAGCCTCTTCGAGTCCTGCCAAATCTTGCTCTATGCGCTCTCTGGATCCCACCATATATCCCCTATAAAATTCAAATAGGACGATCGGCAAAACAACCCGATTTTTGCCACAAATTGTCTGATTGTCGAGTTAATTCTGGTTAGAAATCGGCTATTGGTTTCAACAATCGCCTCAAACCTTTTTATCTTTTTTATCTTTCGGTTTCCAGCCGAGTCTCGATTCCCCTCACATCTCCCGGATAGTCGTAAAATATCGCTAAAATATCGGCTCTTGGGTACGTAGTTGCGCTTCAGCGATCCGGCGCTAATTTACGGTACAAACGACTCAATGTGAAAACTCGATTCCCCTCACATCCCCCGGATAGTCATAAAATATCGACTCTTGGGTACGTAGTTGCGCTTCAGCGCTCCGGCGCTAATTTACGGTACAAACGACTCAATGTGAAAAAATGAAACAACTAAGTTAATCTTCTGAATTTTCAAGTTACCCATTTTCATACCCGGATCGAGCAACGCCCTCTTTCGGAATATTATAAAGAGCGCTAAAGCGCAACTACGTACCAAGAGCGCTAAAGCGCAACTACGTACCAAGAGCGCTAAAGCGCAACTACGTACCAAGAGCGCTGAAGCGCAACTACGTACCAAGAGCGCTGAAGCGCAACTACGTACCTATTTCTGTAGTCGTGTAAAAACTAAAAATTAAAAATGCAAAAAAATTAGGTTTTCACATTTTTAATTTTTAGTTTTTAATCTAAATTTTCGATTATTGAGCAGCACCCATTTGGGCGGCCACTTCATCGGCAAAGTTAGCTTCTACTTTCTCAATGCCTTCGCCCAACACAAAACGGACGAAACGGCGGACTTGGACATTTTCGCCAATTTGGGCGATCGTTTGTTTGACCAACTCTTCCACCGAGATATTTTGATCTCTAATAAAAGGCTGATCCATCAAACATAACTCTTTCATCCGCTTGTCAATCCGCCCTTGAACAATCTTTTCTTTGATATTGTCCGGCTTGTTGCCCAAGTCATCTTTGCCCATTTCAATTGCCTTTTCTCGTTCGACAATTTCAGCGGGGATATCTTCAACTTTCACGTATTCCACATTCGGGCAAGCTGCAATTTGCATTGCAATATTGCGTACTAAACTTTGGAATTCTTCGCGCCGTGCCACAAAATCTGTTTCGCAGTTAACTTCCACCAGCACTCCCACGCGGCCGCCCGTGTGAATGTAGCTGCCTACAAGTCCTTCTGAGGCAACCCGTCCTGCTTTTTTGTCAGCCCCAGCCAGACCTTTTTTCCGCAGCCACTCAATTGATGTTTCGATATTGCCATCGTTTGCGGTGAGGGCTTTTTTGCAGTCCATCATCCCCGCGCCGGTTTTGTCGCGCAGTTCTTTAACAAGTTTTGCAGATATGTCCGCCATCTTCTTTAAGTTCCCAATCAAAATTAGTTATTAGTCGTTAGTGCGAGCGTCCCCGCTCGCGAACCTTATCATTAGTCATTAGTCGTTAGTCATTAGTCGTTAGTGCTGTCCCCGCTCGCGAACCTTATCATTAGTCAGGAGTGCGAGCGTCCCGCTCGTGAACCTTAATGTTAATGATTAGACAAGAGTTAAGAAATAGCAAGTCAGCCTTCTGGCGGATTTGGTAGGTGTAGAACCCTAATTAATTTTGGTGTTCACACTGCGGAATGCTTTTGTCAGAAATCTACTAATGACCGAGACTAATGCCATTTACAATTAAAAATTAAAAATTAAAAATGTCTAACTAAAAATTATGATTTTTAATTTTTAATTTTCAATCTTTAATTTTTAATTGCTTGGTGTCAGATGCCGATAGCAATACTAGCTTTCGGTTTCTTCGCTGTCAGTGTCGCCGTCCTCGGGATCTACATAATTAGGGTCATCCAATTCTTCGATTTCGCCATCATATTCGGCGCCTTCGTAACCACCTTCGTAGTCGTAGTCTTCGTCAGAGTCGCCGCCTTGTTGACCGTGACGACCTTCGTAGATGGCATCAGCCAACTTGCCGACAATCAGTTTGATCGATCGAATAGCATCGTCGTTTGCTGGAATCGCAATGTCAACCAAATCCGGGTCGCAGTTGGTATCCAACAGAGAGACGATGGGAATTCCCAGCTTTTGGCATTCCAACACAGCATTATACTCGCGGCGTTGGTCTACTAGGACAACTCCGTCGGGAATCTTACGCATAGTTTTGATTCCGCCCAGATACTTCTGGAGTTTTGCCATTTCTCGGCGCAGCACGGAAGCTTCTTTTTTCGGCAACAAATCTAGGGCGCCGATTTCCTCGCGGCGCTCCAAATCCTTGAGGCGCTCGACGCGGGACTTAATCGTTGTCCAGTTGGTGAGCATTCCCCCCAGCCAGCGCTGGTTGACGTAGTAAGCACCGCAGCGTTGAGCTTCTTGGGCTACAATCCCGGCAGCTTGGCGCTTTGTACCGACGAACAAAAACTTTTTACCTTTTTCGGAGGCCACTCTCATGTACTCGTAGGCGTCTTCCATAAGCTGAGCGGTTTGCACGAGGTCGATGATGTGAACCCCGTTGCGCTCTGTGAAAATGTAGGGAGCCATTTTCGGGTTCCACCGACGGGTTTGGTGTCCGAAGTGAACCCCTGACTCTAACATTTGAGCCAAACTAACTACTGGCATTGTATTTTTAACTCCTGTATTCGGGTTAATCCTCCACCCGGTCGTATTTCTGAGGGTTTGCGCCCTCGAAACACCCGAAAACCCGGATGTGCGAATTTAAACAACTTTTCTAGTCTATCACCAGAAGCACCACTTTTTCTGACTATCTTAGATCCGTAGGGTAGGGTTTTCCGTAGGGTTGCGTGGACGGTGTGCACCGACTTGAGCGATGCCATTTTTCCAAAATCATGCAACTGTAGGGAAGATCCCAACCCATGACCAGTAAATCATCTCCCAATCTAAAATCCAAAATCTAAAATCTAAAATGGTATGAGATGTAGTCGGCGGGTTGGGTGCGGGGGGCGCACGATACGGTTAGAGTTACTAGCAACCGCTTCTGAAAAAACCAAAAATCCAGGTTCGAGGTTGCAGAAGCTTTTGTGAGCTTGTGAGAGAATGGCGTTGAAGCTGCGTGTCTTGTGCCTTCTTTCGTTCGATCGAGCTTTTATCGATTTTATTCGATCGGCAATTCTGTCGGCTTTACTAGAAAAAATTGGTTTAAACGCAACCCTTCTAGGGAGAAATTAAAATCAGACTATTCATGAGTCCAATCCTCTTCCTTTCAGGTAGAGGTCGCCCTCATCCCTTCTCTAAGCGAGCGGGTAAGCTGTCAACTGTCAACTGTCAACTGTCAACTGTCAACTGAATGCCACGCCCTCTCGATCCGCAAAAAACCTAAAGCTAAAAACGCCATGCCCATCCCCATTCTCGTCCTGCTTGAAGTTCTAATTGTCATCGCACTTTCTCGACTTGTCGGCTTAGCATTTCGAGCGATCAAACAACCTCAAGTTATTGGAGAAATTGTAGCAGGAATTATGCTCGGGCCTTCTCTCCTCGGTTTGATTGCACCAGATTTAGGAGCAGCACTTTTTCCAGCGGAGGCCGTTCCTTTCCTCAACGTGTTATCTGAGGTAGGGCTAATATTTTTCATGTTTTTGATTGGTTTAGAACTCAATCCTAAGTATCTAAAAAACAATTTAGATGTAGCAATTTTAACATCACACGTCAGCATTTTAGTGCCATTTTCTCTGGGAAGCTTCCTAGCACTGCTGTTGTACCCGATAGTTTCAAATAATAGCGTTTCGTTTACAGCATTTGCGATGTTTTTGGGCGCTGCGATGTCAATTACTGCCTTTCCGGTGCTGGCAAGAATTATTACAGAGCACAACTTGCAGAATACCAAATTGGGGACGCTAGCTCTGACTTGCGCTGCGGTAGACGATGTGACGGCATGGTGTTTGTTGGCGGTGGCGATCGCAGTTACGCGCACTAACTCGATGGTTGGGGCTTTACCGACAATTTTTGAATCTATAGTGTACATCGGTTTCATGCTGACTGTAGTCCGCTGGTTCTTGCAACGGCTTTCCAAGCACTACAACCGCACCGGCAAGTTATCTCAATTAGTGCTATCCGGCATTTACATGGGAGTTGTAGCATCAGCTTTAATTACTGAATGGATCGGCATTCACTTAATTTTCGGTGCGTTTTTGCTGGGTGCTGCCATGCCAAAAAATGCCGGACTTACCAGAGAATTAGCTGAGAAAACAGAAGATTTTGTCCTGATATTTCTGCTGCCAATATTTTTCGCTTACAGCGGTTTGCGGACTCAAATCGGCCTGCTCAATAGTCCCGAATTGTGGCTGCTGTGCGCGGCAGTTTTGGGAGTAGCAATTATTGGAAAATACTTCGGGACTTACGTTGCTGCCCGAGTCTGCGGCATCAGCAACCGCGAAGCTTCAGCGCTGGGGTGGATGATGAATACTCGCGGTTTGACTGAACTGATTGTGCTGAATATCGGTCTTTCTCTGGGGGTGGTTTCGCCGCTGCTATTTACGATGTTAGTCATTATGGCTTTAGTGACAACTTTTATGACTTCGCCACTGTTGGAGTGGACTTATCCGAAAAAGCTGATTCGGTTAGATATCTCAGAAGTAAGTTCGGATGATGATTCAGAATTAAAAGATTCGCCAATGGGTGGAGAAAGCGAAGAAATTAATAGAGAATTGCTGCCCAAGTATCGAATTTTAGTCCCGGTTGCTAATCCCAGCACGCAGAAAGGTTTGCTGCAATTGGCGATCGCCCTGGCGCAGCCTGCTGCGGATACAGGGGGTAGCGATTTGCAGTCGGCGGCGGTTCATCCTCTGAGTTTGATCGAATTAAATGAAAATTATGGTTTTGAAAGTACGCCCGTAGAAGCCGATCGCATTATTCAGGAACGCCGCTCGAAATTATCAGAATTGATAGAGAGTTTGGAATTGCCGGATGCGAAAAAATTCGTGCACCCAATCATTCGGGTTACTAAAGATGTGGCGCGGGAAACGGCGCAAATTGCGGAACTCGATCGCGCGGATTTGATTTTGGTAGGATGGCACAGGCCGACTTTTAGCAGCAACCGTTTGGGAGGGCGTGTCGGCCAAATTCTCAGCAACGCTACTGTGGATGTAGCAATTTTTGTTGACAGAGGTAGGGAACGGTTGAATAATTTGTTAGTGCCTTATGCGGCAAATATTCACGATGATTTAGGGTTGGAATTGGCGCTGAGACTGTTGGTTAATAGCGAGGAACGTCGTTTGACGGTGCTGCGGGTGGCGGTTGACGGGGCAGAGGGAAATGAGCTGAGTTATGAGTTTCAGCGAGTTATGGATCGGTTGCCGGTAGAAGTGCGATCGCGCATTGAAACTCCGATTGTGGAGGCTGCTGAGCCGATTCAAGCGGTGGTGGCGGCTTCTGCTAATGCTGATTTGACGATCGCGGGTACGAGTCGGGAGTGGGGAATTGAACGCCAAACTCTCGGACGGTATACTGATGAATTGGCGGTGCAGTGTCATTCTTCGCTGCTGATTGCGCGCTGTTACGTGAAAGTGCGATCGCACTTGGCTTCGGTACTTGTTGACAGTTGACAGTTGACAGTTGACAGTTGACAGTTGGCAGTTGACAGTTGGCAGTTGGCAGTTGACAGTTGGCAGTTGGCAGTTGGCAGTTGGCAGTTGGCAGTTGGTTATTTGTGAGGTGCTACCAATTCCCAATTCCCAATTCCCAATCCCCAATTCCCAATTCCCAATTCCCAATTCCCAATTCCCAATTCCCCATTCCCAATTCCCAATTCCCCATTCCCAAGATTATGAATCATTTAAGCCTTAAATCCCTGGCATTTTACGGGATTGCGATCGGCTCGGTTTCGCTGCTGTTTAAAGTGGTAACTGCTTACGGCGAAACAAGTTTAAAAGCGGCTCCGGCAATTGCGGGAAGTTATCGCTTTGATGCTAAAAGTTTGCCGGAATGTCTGAAATCTGATACTTTGACCTTGACAATCGAGCAATCGGGTGTTTATTTGAGCGGTAATTTGCGATCGGGTAACAGCGAGGGCGATCGCGCAAACACAGCCGAGGAGAAACCTTCTTTAGCAGGGAAGTGGGAAAATCAAGGATTGAGCTTGTCGGGTGTCGTACCTAATTTAACGGGTTGCAGCGAGTCCGCTGCGATCGGTCAAAACAGCTATGTTAAACTGCGAGGAGTTGTGGAAAAAGACAGCCTCAACGGAAAAATTAGTCTGACGGATCGGGCGGCGGCTACTAATTTTACGGCTCAAAAAGAAGCGGTGGCGAAACCTCAGCAGAAGCAACCACATTAAAGGTGTTGATTTCAATCGCACCGTCAGAAAACGGGTAGAAGCCCTGGATAGATCGGGCTCCAACCTAAAACTTTCGATCGAAGAAGTTGAAGATCCAGATTTATCTGTGGAGTAAATCTGAAATCTAAAATTAATCGATACTTTGGAAAAATAACACGGTTAGAATCAGGCAATTACTAACAGTGTGAGAGATGAAAATTGCTCCAAATTGGGTGGTGACTTTAAAACTTCTTTTCGGAGGACGGCGGGTGAGGGTGAATGAGCGTTTGAATTCAGTAGGAACAGCAGTTTTTTTCTTCCCGTATAGCGTGTTTTCTAACAGTTCTAATGCTTGCCATTTTGCGAGAAAAGTCACTAGCAGTATCGAGAGGGCGATGCCAGTTATTATGAAGTAAAAATCTCGCTCGCCTCCTAATAATATATAATCGATCAGCCGTTCCCGTAAATCTTTTGAAAGCACGCTTTCAAGGCCGAAGAAGACTAGCCAACCGATACAAGTGCAAGAGAGATTGAGGATGGCTGCATATTCAACGCTGGTTTTGGGGCCGAGTTTCAGTAGCTTTTGCAAGAACCATGATTCGATCGCGATCGCCAAAAACATGGCTAGAATTTGTACCAACACAGTCCGAAACGGGAAAACAGTTGCAATCATTAGTTTTGCTCCTATGTCTGCTTCCCGATCGTACCTGACACACTACAAAACCGCTGTATGCTCCAGCCCCTCTTTGAAGAGCGATCGCTCTTCTGGTGACACTTAAGCCACTAGCCGCCAATGGTGCTAAAGTGAAGTCAGAATATAGAACTGAGCGATAAAAATAAAATATCCCAGAGGAGTCTCGGGTTCAAAAATTACCTGGGCCAAGACCCCGCCTGTCCGTATAGTGTGTTGAAATGGATGTTGCCGTGATCTTAATGCCGTCAGAAACTTCGCTTACCGAGTCAAACCCGTTGATTTTAGACAGTTTGCCAGATTTGTCGCCGAATGAGGGTGGGTGTCCCCGCCGGACTAGATTGCAAATTGATTTGATGTTGCTGGCGATCGAGGCCTTGTATCTCGGAGGTGCGGAAGAAATGCTGGCAGTGTCCAAGGAGCTGGAATTGGAGTCAATTGTCAAAAATCGCGTTGCCTTTTGGCAGATGCGAAATACTAATCCGCTGAGACGCTATGCCCAACGCCGCTCCCTGACAGTTGTGGAGGCAAAGGCGCTGGTGGCGATCGCCTGTAATATGGCGCGCAAGTTAACTGCGACAATTCGGCAGTTGCTGCTAGATTCGCAGCAGTTGCGATCGAGAAATCTTCCCCTCAGTCAGAACTTGCAGCTTGCCGAGTATTTAGAACGTTTTCGAGCTCATTTTCGATCGCGCATGAACCCCAAGCGATCGGTGGTTGTAGCTTACGATTCCGATGACAAGCTCAACGAACTAGCTTTAAACTTGTTGAGCAAACTGCTATTTTGTACAGGCACAGCCGGAATGCAGCGCTTCTGGGTTAGCCTGTTTGATGGAGAAATTGAATAAAAATGACTATTAGGCGTCAGTACAGTCTGCCAAATTGCACCCTGGTTCTAGAAGGGTTGAGCGATGGCTCGGCAGCCAGCCAGCTAGAAATGCGGCCGGTGCTTTCGATATTAATGAGCGCTGAATGCTATGTGACAGGCCTCGGTGAGCCCCTCAATGGGGGACGGGAGTTTTTTGAAAGCTTGGTGAGGACTGTCAGCAGCTACGCTCAAGAATTTATGAGCGGAGTGCATTATCCCGATCGCTATGGCCCGAATTTGGGTATGGTACAGTTGCACAGAATTGACGGGAATTCCCACCGTTTGACCGTTCTACCCGCCGGATCTGACAGCGCCACCCAAATCGATCAAAAAACAGAACTGTCGGCACAGGTAGATTTGACGACGGTACAGCTATTTGATTTGGTAGAGGCGATCGATCAATTTTTTGCCGACACCCAGACGTTGCCAGAATTGTCGCTGCAATTAACCCCAATTTCCAAGCGTTATATCAAGTCTGCCGAACCTTTGGCGAAGCGCAGTTTGCCTGCGGTGGTGGGGGTGTCGAGTTTGGCTTTGGCGGCGATGGCGTTTTTCTTGGTACCAGTGCCGGAAGTCCAGCGCCCGAGAGATCCAGTGCCGCAGCCCAATCGGGCCGGCCAAAATCTCGGCACGCCGAATTCCGGTGGTTCGGGTTCGCCGAATCCCAATCCCACGCCTGCGGCTGACGGTTTGCTTGGGGATAAAACTCCGAAAGTTGTTGAATCGAGTTCACCAACTCCGAGCACTTCGCCGCAGTCGGACACTTCACCCTTGGCCACACCGCAGTCAAACATTTCGCCGGAAAGCACGCCCACTCCTGTTGCTGAAGGTTTGGCAAGCCCTGGGGCGGCAGCCGTGCCGATTACCGATACGGCCGAAATCGATCTGTTGAAGGGGAAACTTTCCCAGCAAATTGATGGAGTTTTGAAGAATCAGCCTGCTGTTGATGCGGAGTTGGTTTATCGGGTGAGTGTGGCTAAAGATGGGGCGATTGTCGGTTACAAGTCGGAAAATTCCGCAGCAGTCGATCGATCCGAAGCGCCGTTGTCCGAGTTGCTTTACAAACCGGTTGGTACTAGGCCGCCTGCGGAACCGCTGGCTGATTTCCGAGTAGTTATTGCACCGGGCGGTACTGCGGCTGTCACTCCTTGGTAAAGGGTTTGTAGTGAGGACTCGGCGGTTGGAAACCGCGTCTACACACACAAAACCCGCCTCCGCGGGTTGAAGAAAAGACGGCGGTTAAAATCGCCGGATTCGTAGAAGACTCGGCGGTTAGAAACCGCGTCTACACAGACAAAAC
>NZ_JAEQCT010000029.1:163786-296398 GCF_020738205.1 Microcoleus sp. PH2017_24_DOB_U_A | reverse complement strand
AAGACGGCGGTTAAAATCGCCGGATTCGTAGAAGACTCGGCGGTTAGAAACCGCGTCTACACAGACAAAACCCGCCTCCGCGGGTTGAAGAAAAGACGGTTAAAATCGCCGGATCTGATTAATTCTCTTCATTCCGCGGAGGCGGAATTTGTTTGTGTAGACGCGGTTTCAACCGCCGTCTTTTTCTTATATTATAATTTGAGTCAAAGTCCTGTAGGTGCGATCGGCTCAATATCTGGATCGAATCCACCAACTTGATTTGTGCGAATTATCCACAAAAAAGCTCCTTGTTTTAAGAGGATTTTGGCGATCGCATCTTGGGTACGCCTCGGCAGCATTGTTCGGTAACTCATAGCAGCTTTGAACGAATTCACGATGCCAGCAAAAAAGCTTTTTTTCAGTTCAGAATCAATACCCGCCAATCTCGCATTTTTGCGCCAATCTGGACGGACAACACCGAGGGGAATTAATACTTTTTCTAAACTCTCTCCTAAGGCTATTAACTGGTTAAATCTTTCGGTTTGTGCGGCGGTGGGATGTGTTTTCAGCCAGTCTTGAATCTGAGGATTTGACTCAATTTCCGCAGTGATTTTTTTAATTGTCGCGTAAATTGCCTGACTGGAATCTTGGACGCAAGAAGTTGCTGGCGTGACTAAACTGGCGCCGGTGCCGTCTCCGCTGCGGTAGCGCGCCATCATGATATCTAGTTGCTGGTTTAATTCAGTTAAAGGCGACAAGGTGATGCCGTCAAAGTCGTAGTCGCAACACACGCAGTCTAATTTACAGATGATATCGCACACCGGGCGATCGCCCAACCAGCCGCGCTGCAAGTCTCCCATGTAACTTTGCCATTTGCTGGAACCTGCTACAATGCCGTCTGGATTGTGGGCATAAACTTGTTTGTATTCTATGTCAAAACGCAGTTCGCGGGTAAAGCGATCGCGCACAACTTTTGCTACTCCAAAAGCAAAATGTCCGGTGACAATTCTCAGCGGTGTCGGTTCGCCGCCTTTGCCGCCGATACCGCCGAAACAGTGAATCACTATACCGATATCTCCTTCTTCCCAAGGGGAGATAGAATCGTTTTCTGTAGCATCATTTGGCATCAACAATACTCTTTTGGCTTGTCCTTTTTGCGCCCTAGTATTTAACCAGTTTTGGTCTTTTAAATAAGCGAGAGATTTTTGTAACCCGAAATGTGTTTCATCTGGGATTAATTGGGCAATTTTCCGGGGTTCGATAGCCTGAACAACAAAAATATTATCTTCATCTCTTTCGCCGTAAATGTACCAGCCCTCTGAATTTAATGGCGATTGTTCGATTTGGTGATTGGTAGACCTCGCTATCCCATTTTTGTCTGGCTGTACTTGGGGAATCCGAATGATTTCGGCGGCGCCGTCAAATTGTTGGGATGTTTGGCCCAAATGCCGGACAATAAATTTGTCGCTGTCGGGTTCTGGGCGCTGTAAAATTGAGACTAAGGCACAGAAACGTCCGATAATTTGTACTGGTTCGCGATCGATAATTAGTTCTTGCGGGTCGCTGTTGCTATGGTTGATGGCAATCACCGGTCTCCGTAACATCACAGTCACGCTGTCTTCGCGTCTGCTACCTGCTAGAGTTTCTAAAGGGCCGACATTGCGCCAGCCGTTCAATCTATCTGGATGGATGTTGCCTGATTTTTGACTTTTTTGAGTTTGTTTGGTGAAGCTGATATCTTGACTGACGGCGTGGACAAAAAATTGTACTTGGCGATCTGTACTCCACTTCAAAAATGCTATTTTGCCAATGAAATTTTGATGTTTTTTGGGTGCATTGATCACTTCAAAAAAAACTGATCCATAAATCTGGCGCTGTTCGTTTGATGGCAAAATCAAGCGCCCTTGCCAAAGTGCGATCGGGTTGTAGAGATGGGCAACTGCTGCTGCATCTTCGCAGACGATTTCTGGCTCCGGCTCTTCTAAAGTATCGCTTTCTGGTTCCTCAAAAAACGCCGGATAATTGGAATCTTCTTCGACAAATTGCGGTTCTAAAAAAACGTTTTTACCTGCGGCAATATTGGCAGTTGAATCTCGGTTTTTTAGGGGTGATTTCAATTTCAGAAAATGGCGTTTTTCCTCCAGCTTGTCCTGCAACCAATTGACAAAAACCCGAACAAAAATAAAAGCTGTGAGACCGAAAATCACAGCCAAAGCTGTCATCCCCAGAGTCAAAAGAAATTGCTCTAAAGATTGACCGGAAAGTAAAATAATTTTGGGCCAAATCAAAGAATATGCCGCCATAAATATATCTAGAAACGAGTTTTAGGTTCGATCCAGTCTGTGCTGGCTTGAGTGCCGAAAACTAGGGGTTTGTCTTGGGTGACAGATACGGTTTGGCCAGTCATATCGACGGCACAAAGAGGCCAAGATCGATCGCCCAAATGACCGGCGCGGAACAGAACTTGTCCCGGGCAAACTTGACTCCAACCCAACAATACAGCATGGGTGTAAAGACTGCGAGCCGGAGCAACGGTATAAGTATAATTATCATTTTTATCCCAAATGACCGCGTAGTCGGACATATCGGAAGAGTTGAACAACGCTTCAAATTCGCGGGCGAGAACGCGGGAACCCTCTTGATTCCAAGAAACAGGTACTAAAATTGCGATCGTCCCGGACATATCTGTGTCATCGCTAGCATACATTCCGCTTTCGGCCAGGGGCGAAGCAGCCGCCACTGTTTGCAGTTCCCCAGTTTTGAGATTTTCCACAAACATGACGCTGCTAACCCGACACCGCGACAATTCCGGCTGTACTTGCAATTCAATTCGACTGTAAGCCGCGTATTGGCCGTTAGTTGAAACTAGGGAAGGACTCCGATAGTAGCGGATACCTGTGCCAGCATTTGAACTCACCTTAGCGTGAGTCTCATTAATCCATTCCCAAGGCACGGGATAGGGGCTATTTAAAGGGTCAGACATCATTTTTTTGCCAAAAGTTCTACAGTATTATCTAACAGATTTAGGCTTACAGGCAGGGGAATAGCAATCGGGTTTTTGTCGGAAATGCTGTGCCGCCAAACCCCAGATTTGTAGAAACCGGGTGAATTTTTCAGATTTGAGATTTGTCCTCCAATCTAAAATCTAAAATCCAAAATCTAAAATTGGATATATAGGATAGTATCGAAATTAATCTGGTATGTGTACCGAGAGGGAGGAACCATGACGCGATATTCTACGGAAAAACCTTCAATCCCCCCGACTCGCGTCTCTAAGTCGCGGGGAAAAGGTTTATTTTTACTGTCGCTAATCTTTAGACTGCTGTTGCTGGGAGTAGGCAGCGGTTTTGCGTGGGTTTTGGGGATGGCGATCGCCCAAATTTATCCCTCACGCGCCACGTCTATGCCGATCGCCGAGAGATTGCTGCGCGTAACTCAAAATTTGACCTCCAGCCCGAAACGCGCCCCAGCAACGCCAATTCCAGCGCTTCCTGCACCAACCGCTACACCAACTCCCCAGTCGAAAGTCAATCCCGCCCAGAGAGAGAAATTGCAGGGAGATTTAAGAAAGTTGCAGGGCGAGCTCAACGCGCTAATTGGGCGCACAGCGGCTTTAGAAAGTCAGTTGGGTAGCAGCCGCCCGACGGAAACTTTGGAAAAGCGGTTGCAGTTGATGTCGCAGGAATTGGCTGCAACCCCAACGGAGGCCACTCCTCCTCTGGCTTTACCCGCGCCGAGCCCTCTCGATGGTAACGCGCAGCCACAGAATACGAGAAATCCAGTGTTTGCAGGGGATGCGCTGATGGTAACTTTGCCCAGCGATGTTTTGTTTAATACTGGCAGCATTTCTCTGCGGGCGGGTACCAGTGCGATTTTGGACAATTTGGTGGCGGAGTTGCGGAGTTACGAGGGGGCGACGGTGCGGGTTGCAGGCCACACTGACGACGCGGGAGAAGAGGCGGAAAATCGCAATGTGTCGTTTGCGCGGGCTCAGGCTGTGGTGCAGTATTTGTCTGGTGTGCTCGGGCAGAAGTATCATTGGGTGGCGATCGGCTACGGGGAAAGTCGCCCTTCGGTGGATAATAGTTCTGAGATCAATCGGCAGCGCAACCGTCGCATTGAAGTGGCAATTAGTCCTTAGTCAGTTGTCAGTTGTCAGTTGTCAGTTGTCAGTTGTCATTGGGCTTATAGATACTAGACTTAGGATTGATAGAGCAACCGCAGATTTAAGGCAGATTAACACAGATGAACGCAGATAATTTCAAGAGAGTTTGTGGCTGTGGCAATTTTGTCTAGTTTTTTCAATTCACTGTGCCGAATTTTAGGAAAAATCATGCAACATTATTTGTAGGGTGTGTCGCCGCCAACCATCTTTAAAATTGACAAATAGTCGATCGGGCGACGCACCAGATAATTGTAGGGTGTGTCACCCTCAACCATCTCTCAAATTGACGAATAAACTCAGGGCGACGCACCGGATAAAATATTTGAGCAAATCAGCCTTTGACGAGTTTGGTGTTTGTGGAAATAATTTTAATGAGTCGTATCACGTGCGTCGCCCTGAGATTCTCGGTATTGAGTTAGGAATTTATCGCAGGCGACACACCCTACAACTACAAGCTGTCAACTGTCAACTGTCAACTGTCAACTGTCAACTGTTGAAGCCGAAGGTGTCAAAGGCGGTAAGTCAGAATTATTTTTAGCTTGATTTATTGTCTCTCGATATTCGCTCCTCAGCTTCGGTTTTAAATACAAATTCTCAATCAAAGCAGCTACTCCCGCAAACCAAGGCGGCACAATTACCGCGCCAATAATTCCTAATACTTGCACGCCTCCCAAGACAGACAGCAATTGATACAATGGATGCACCCCAACCGAGGAACCAACCAGCAAAGGATCTAGTACGTAAGTTTCTAAGTTTTGGATAAATACAAACAGCAGCAATACCCACAACAACACCCATCCACCCTTAGCTAAGGCGACGATTAAGGCGGGTACTGCACCCAAAACCGGGCCAATGAAGGGAATCAGATTTGTCACACCTGCGATCGCACCCAAGCCCAAAGCAAACTCCGGCATCCCCAAAAAGCTCAAACCTGCGGTGATAAATATCCCTAAAATCCCCGAAACTAACACCCGCCCGCGAATGTAACTCCCCATTCTTTGCCCGATGGGCGTGGCTTGGGCGGCGAGTTTTGTGTCCCAAGGTTTCGGGAAAAACTGCACCAAACTTTTAATTAATGTGTCGCTGTCCGCTACCATGTAGCCGGAAATAAATAATGCTAAAACTAAACTGAAGAAACCGCCGAGAATGCCTCTTGTTAAACTGTACGATCGCAAAACCAGTTGTTGGCTCGATCGAATCAGCCAATTTGTCAGCGATTGAGTGTCCAGCAACTGATTCACCAAAGCAGGTGCATCATCGGTGAGGCGACTGGCTAAGCTAGTCGCTACCACTTCCAGACTTTCGGCGTAAACTGGTAACTGTCGCACCAGTAACTGTATTTGATCGATGACTGTCGGCCCGATTAACACTACCGTCCCGCTGAATCCGCCAATCAGAGTTAAATAAACCAGAATCACCGCCAGCCAGCGGGGAACGCGCATGGTTTCGGCCCAATTGACGATCGGGACGATCGAAGCAGCGAGCACCACTGATATCATCAGAATTACTAGCAGACTCCGCAATTGCCACAGCAGCACTAGCAGCAAGGACGATGCTACAATGAGCAGCAAGTTAGGTATAGAAATTGTAATCCGCTGTTCAGACATGATTAAATAATAAAGGTCTGTAGTTGCGCTTATCTCCTCGCACAGGGCGGGTTTATTTATCTTCTGAGTTACCCCATATATTTTGGGTAAAACCCAGCCCTACTCATTTTATAATAAAAAGTAACATCGGCACAAAAAAATAATATGCAACCACAATATTCAACTCAAGATTTATCAGCCATTTCGTCTATCAAATCACCAACGCTGTTTTACGAATGGCAAAAATATCGCTGTGCTTATGATGTTTATCAACCAACTACTGCGACAGAAGATAGCATCCCTTTGTTATTAATCCATCCCATAGGAGTTGGATTGTCAAGAGTCTTTTGGCAGAGGTTTTGCGAAAGTTGGTACAAATCAGGCAACACAAATCCGATTTACAATCCCGACCTTTTGGGCTGCGGCGATTGCGAAATGCCCGCTGTGGCTTGCTATCCTGAGGATTGGGCGGCACAGTTGCAGTTTTTCTTGGAGACTGTAGTAAAAAAACCTGCGATCGTCCTCGTGCAAGGTGCTTTACTGTGTGTAGCCTTGGAATTAGCCAAAATCCAGCAGAAAAGCGGTTCTAACTTAATCCATTCCTTAGTCCTCGCCGGGCCTCCAGCCTGGGCGGTGATGAACAAACATTCGACAGATAGAGAGCAAAGAATCGTCTGGAATTTGTTAGACTCTCCCTTGGGAAACGCTTTTTATCGATACGCCAGACGCGCTAAATTTTTGCGCTCTTTTTCTGCAAAACAACTGTTTGGCGATGCTGCTAAAGTTGACAGCGAATGGTTGGATGCTTTGCAAGCTGGGGCGGCAAATCCTGACAGCCGTCATGCAGTTTTCTCATTTTTAGCGGGTTTTTGGCGGCAAGATTATAGTACCACGATTCAACAGTTTATGAATCCGGCACTCGTTATTATGGGAGAAAAAGCCTCAAGCATCAGTCAATCAGGTAAGGAAGAAAAACCAGAGGAAAGAATAGCGCAATATTTGGCTAACTTTCCCAACGCAGAGGGTTTATTAATGCCGGGGCGCAATGTTTTACCCTACGAATCTACGGCAGAATTTGTGAGTGCTGTTGCGGAGTTTGTGAATGGAAGTTTGCAACCGCAGATATCAGCAGATGAACACAGATGAACGCGGATGGAATTTCGTCTGCGTTAATCCGCGTTCATCTGCGGTTAAAAAACTCTGAATTTCAACTGCGATGCCAAATTGTTGTGCCATCTTTTTGATCGATCAAAGTAATGCCCCGATCCTTAAGTTCGTTGCGAAGACGATCGCCCTCAGCGAAATTTCTAGCTATCCGGGCATCCTTCCGCTGCTGAATCATCGCCTCAATTTCCGCATCACTCAAACCGCCAACCACCGCATCGCTGTCAGCTTCCGGCTGCACCTCCAACCCCAAAACCCCCGCCAAACTCACCAAAGTCAGCCAATGAAGCTGCAACAATTCCGGCGAAGTTTCAGTTTTGCCTTGATGCACCAAAACATTGCTTTCCTTACCCAATTCCTTCGCCAATTCAAACAAAACAGCCAAAGCAGCCGGAGTATTGAAATCATTATCCATAGCTGCTTGGAATTGCTGCACAGCTTTGGTATCTTGTCCAGTTTTCTCAACGTCCCAATTCAGTTTCTCTGCATATCGGAGTCCAAAAAGCAAGCCTTCGTTGATAGTATTCCAGCCATTTTGAGCATTGGCGATCGCATCTTCAGTAAAATCTATCTGACTGCGATACTGCGCCATAAACACAAACAGCCTCACCGCCATCGGTTCCACCGCTTTTGACTTATCGCCTTGATTCTTACTCCCCCCCTTAGCAAGGGCAGATTCATTTTCACTCTTACTCCCCCCCTTAGCAAGGGGGGGCTGGGGGGGGTCAGATTCACTCTTACTCCCCCCCTTAGCAAGGGGGGGCTGGGGGGGGTCAGATTCAAGTTCTCCCGACCAATTCCCCTCCAACAAATCGCGAATTGTAATAAAATTGTGCAAAGACTTCGACATCTTTCTGCCATTAACAGTCACAAAAGCATTGTGCATCCAATAATTAGCCAAAGACTTGCCAGTCGCAGCTTCAGATTGAGCAATTTCGTTTTCGTGATGCGGAAAAGTTAAATCGGAACCGCCGCAGTGAATATCAATAGTTTCGCCCAAGCAATCGCGCACCATCGCCGAACATTCAATGTGCCATCCAGGGCGACCTTTTCCCCAAGATGATTCCCAAAAAGGTTCACCGGGTTTAGCACTTTTCCACAAAGCGAAATCTGAGGAATCTTGCTTTTTTTGAGCTTCTATTTCGGAGGTTTCTAATCTGCCGCTAGCCCCGGCTGCCATTTCTTCCAACTTGCGGCCGGAAAGTTTTCCGTAGTTGTCAAACTTGCGAACGCTGTAGTAAACGTCGCCGCTGTTCGCATAGGCAAAGCCTTTGTTTTCTAACTCGTGAATCAGCCGTTTGATGCCGTCTATTGAGTGGGTGGCGCGGGGATATTCATCGGCCCTGAGAATATTTAGTTTGTCCATGTCGGCAAAATATTCGTCGATGAAGCGTTCGGCTACGGCTTCCATTGTGGAATTTGTCTCGCGGGCGCGATCGAGAATCTTGTCATCAATATCGGTAAAATTCTGTACGTAGCGCACCGAGTATCCCCGCCACATCAGATATCGGCGCACCATATCCCAGACGATGTAAGCGCGGGCGTGGCCGACGTGGCAGTAATCGTATACCGTAACGCCGCAGCAATACATCCGCACCTTTGAGGGTTCGATGGGATCGAAAGGTGATTCGCGGCGGGTCAAGCTGTTGTAAAGCGTTAGGGACATGGGATTTGAGATTTGGGATTGATGTATTGCTCTAATTTATTATAGTACCGCGTTTGATTCCGCTATTTTTTTTGCTATCAAAATTTGATTGACGAACTCCGTCGGCATGGTGTAGCATTGAATTGAATGCTAATTTAATGTTATTATTATGATCAACCTTTCAAGAGACATACATTCTCTCACCGATTTCAAACGTAATACGACTGAGTTTGTGCAGCGACTGAAGCAAACAAAAAATCCTTTAGTTTTAACTGTCAACGGGAAAGCAGAGTTAGTTGTTCAGGATGCTGAATCTTATCAGAAGCTTTTAGATGCAGTTGAGTTATTGGAGAGTTTAAAGGGAATTAAACTGGGTTTGGCACAAATGGATCGAGGGGAAGGGAAAAAAGCGGAGGATTTTTTTAATCAACTGTTTGATAAGTTAGACAGTTCCCCATGAATCAGATGAGGAAGGTAATAGCTGATGAAAGAAAATATTTGGATTAACTTTTTAGGAAAAAATAAATTAATGCGATCGCCTGATGAAGTGACAGCTTTTGAAAATGCTTTAGCCTCAGTTGCCGATCGTCCTCACAATGAAGATTTGCCAGATTTACATCTGATTTTAGACGATCGCTGCGAACAGCCAGAAGTCATGTTCGGTTTGATTCATTTTTTAGAATCTTTTGATGTGTCAGCACAGATTCAAGCATTTGTTACAGTTATACCGCAATTAATGCTCGTTGCTTCGGAATGGACGAGAATTCTCCACAACCGCATTTTGAATGATGATGATGCTTGTCGTTTGTATCGAGATATTTTGCATTCATTGAACTCCGAAGAACCTAGTTTTGTTCGTCAATTGCTGGAAGAAAGCGCTAGTTACAATTTAAGCAAGCGGGAACCAAAATTAGAGTTGGCTAGGTAAGGACGTTTTTAGGCAACAGCAAAATCTGTCAAAGGGCGATCGATCGTCTGGATGGTGAAAAGCCAGCACTATATCGCTTTGAGGAACTTCTTCTTTTAACAGTTTGTTAGCGATTCCTTGTCTTTACAAAAGTATTGGAAAACCTGATTTTTAGGACAATAATTAATTATGGTCAGTCGGTTGCGATCGCCATTTTTTGAGTATCGTGTGAGATATGAGTTAGAATTGGGGTTGAAAAGCTCCACATTGCGATCGCCCCTAATCGCAGTCAACTGTGGGTTCCATCTACAATCCATAATCTAAAATCCGATGACTTCACTCCCACCCAACCGCGCCAAAACACTCAAGGAAGCTTACCGCGCTTGCGATGTCAAGCCTCTAGCGGGTGATGATATTGCCCGATATTATGTAGATTTGTCCGCAGTACGCAACACAGTGGCGATCGAAAATGTTAGCACGGATTTGGATCTTCAAGAACCGGGAGAATTTAACACAATTTTGTTTACGGGACATCGGGGATGCGGCAAAAGTACAGAGTTAAAACGCATTCAGTCGCGATGGGAAAATGAATATCGGGTCATTTATATAGAATTCGATCAGGAACTAGATGTTCTTGATGCTGAATATACCGATTTATATTTGCTAGTTATCAAAAAAGTAGCTGATGAGTTAACTGAATTAGGATTGAAGTTTGATCCAAAACTATTACATAGTTTTGAATTGTGGTTTAAAGAAGTCACTAAAGAAACAGAAGAAACTGTTCAATCTTCTGTTAGCATTGAAACTGAAGCAAGTGCAGGGGCAGAAATTCCCTTTATTTCTAAGCTGATGGCAAAATTGATCGGTCAAATCCGAGGTTCTAGTCAACACAAACAAGTTATTCGCGAAACTCTTCAGCGCAATCTATCCCGCTTGCAAACAGATATGAATCTGTTGTTAAAAGATGCTTTTGACAAGCTGATACGCAAATATCCAGGCCGTTACCAAAAAGGATTTTTACTGATTGTTGATAACTTAGACCGCATTACTCCAAGAGTTGCCAATCATTTGTTTTTTGATTATGCTCCTCAACTGCAAGAACTAGACTGTACAATTATCTATACAGTGCCGATTTCGGTAATTTATTCATATAAAAATGTCAGCAATTTATTTGATAGCAATCCCAACATCGTGCCAATGGTGAATATTTATGAATTTAACCGCAGTGAGTGCGATTTAAATTGCAATCAGCAAAGATTAGATGGAGTTGCCAGTTTGATCGAGAAACGAGTTGATGTTAGTGCGGTATTTGATGATCGAAAACAGTTGCTAGATTTGGCAAAAGCCAGTGGCGGTCATGTGCGACAATTGATGCAGATAACTCGATCGGCTTGTCGCACGGCCATTACTCGCAAACACAATAAAGTTTTGGCTGAAGATGTAACTTACGCTTTAAATCAACAGCAATTTGATTTTGAAAGGTCTACTCCTACACCAGAATATTATACAATACTAGCGCGAGTTTGCATCGACAAAGATATTGCTAAAGAAGAAATCGGACAAAATTTATTATTCAATCTTTCCGTCTTGGAATACAACGGCAATAGTCGGTGGAATTATGTCAACCCACTCGTAAAACAAAGTTATGCTTTCCAACAAGCCCTTAGATCAATTCAAGGAAATCCCTGAAATACACCAGCAAAGGATAATTGAATTCAATCAAGAATCTTTTGACCAATTGCTGACGTTTGTCGATATTGTTCCCGATGATGCCTTTGATTTGGGATTTATTGACTGTAATTTTGCGAAGGATACAGATGCGATTATTCAGGCTTTAATTAATCATCCCGATTGTCAAGAGATGCAGTTTGAGATTTGGGATTTTCCCGATCCTGATATGCGCTTTTTGATGGATGAAATTCTGAAGGTTTTGCCAGCAGTCAAGGTTCAACCAGACAAAAAGTTGATTTTCATTGTGCGGGGAGTGGAAAATGCGATCGGGATGACGGGGGAATATCCGCCAATGTTGGTAGATTTTAATTGGGTGCGAGATGCTTATCCGGTTATGGTACGGCATCCAATGATTTTTTGTTTGCCAGATTATGCGATTACGCGAGTTGCTAATTATGCGCCGGATTTCTGGGCCTGGAATTCGGGAACTTTTGTGTTTAAAACTCCGGCAAATACTAGGGATGATGCGATTTCTCAAACTCTGGATGCTAGCAAAGAAATTAGCAATTGTGAGGTTCCAGAAAAGCAGGAACGGATAGATTTATTAAAACGGTTATTGATTGAATACACTCCCTCGAATGGGCGCGAGGAAACTCAAGGTGATTTAAAAACTCGCATTAGGGTTTTGAATGATTTGGGAATTGCTTATCGCAGTCGGAGTGACTACTCAACAGCAAAATACTATCTGAAACAAGCATTAGATTTGGTTAAAGATGATGAAGATTTAGCCGAACTCAAGGCAAATTCTTTGCATGAATTAGCAATTGTTGAACGCAATCTAGGAGAAATCGAAAAAGCGATTACTTTAGAAAAGCAAGCTATGGAAATCTTTGAACGCATCGGCGATATTAAGATGAAAGCTGCTACTTTGCACCAACTAGCAATAATCTATGCCAATCAAGGGGATGTAGAAAAGGCGATCGCATTTTATCAAGAATCTCTCGAACTTAAGGAAAAAATTGGCAATGTTCAAGGGAAAGCTGCTACTTTGCACAATCTAGCAATAATCTATGCGAATCAAGGGGAAGTAGAACAGGCGATCGCACTTTATGAACAATCACTCGAACTTAAGGAAAAAGTTGGCGATGTTCAAGGGAAAGCAGCTACTTTGCACTGTCTAGCAATAATCTATGCCAATCAAGGGGAAGTAGAAAAGGCGATCGCATTTTATCAACAATCTCTCGAACTTAAGGAAAAAATTGGCGATGTTCAAGGGAAAACTGCTACTTTCGCAATGCTTGGACAGTTGTTAGCAGCGCAGGGAGATTTTGACCAAGCTTTGAATTATTTACAGCAATCTTTGAAGATTTTACAGCATTTGCGATCGCCCGATGCGGAGATAGTGAAGGAAATTATTGCTGAGGTTGAGCAGATGGATGGAGATCGTAAGTTTGCGCGCGGGATTTAGAAACCGGGTTTCTCACGAATATCTCGTGAGGATGCGTAAAATCTCGTAGAAACCCGGTTTCTGGCCGCCCTCACCCACCAAACCCTCCAAACCCATCACCAGCCCCGTCCCAGAATATGTCATCAAACCCTGATATTTGTCCGAACATCGATCCCCTGACGCTCTAAAATATCAATATTCCCTGACATATTGATCCCCGAATCCCCGAAAATGCGTATAAGTACCCATGATTAAGGCAAAAGACCCCTTGACCAGACCGGGAGTTGTCTGCAACATTAAGTCATGACAAAGCGATCCCAAAGAAATGCTTTGATTGAGCAACTTTGGGAGTCAGATAGCGCGTGTGCTGCCGGCACAGCGTTGCTAGCAGCACCGATCGCACTCGCACAATCGATCTTGTCAATCAAGAATCGATAGATAAAGCTTTATTTAGATCGGACGGTGCGCGCAGAAGCCAATAAGTCAAAAACCCCGATCGCAATTGGGGACAAGACAAGCTAAAAACCAGCAAGGCTTCAAAGGTTGGAGAGATTCAGAAGCTCGATCGTAATTGTATTTAAAAGAGTTTCTAACTCAAAAAATCAACACATTAGTGTTGAATCGAAAAATCTAACCCGCCATCCAAATTAGTGGAGAACAAACTCATGGCAAAAGAACGCCCACCATTAGAAGAGATGACTTTGCGACAACTCCGCAGAGTTGCTAGCGAATGTGGAGTCTCTCGCTACAGCCGGATGCGGAAATCGCAACTTCTGGCATCAATTCAAGAAATTCAGCGCAACAAGTTTTCATACAGTCCATCTCGCAAACTAGAGGCACAAGAAGCAGTGGAAGCAGCAAAGTTTGAACTAGGTCAAGAAGATAGAACAGGCGGTTCTTTGGCGTCTGTAGATGAAGGTTTAGCAGATTTGCCCAACGGTTACGGTGAAAGCCGGGTTGTTTTGATGCCCCGCGATCCAGAATGGGCTTACACCTACTGGGATATCCCGAACGATCGCAAACAAGAAATGCGCCGCCAAGGCGGACAGCAACTCGCCCTGCGGATCTACGACGTTACAGATGTTAACCTCGACATCCAAAGCCCCCACAGCATTCAAGAATATCCCTGCGACGAACTGGCGCGGGAATGGTACGTGCCAATCCCCGTAAGCGATCGCGATTATGCGATCGACATTGGCTACCGCTGTGCAGACGGCCGTTGGTTGGTGTTGGCGCGATCGGCAGAAGTCCGAGTCCCGCCCATCTATCCCAGCGACTGGATTGAAGACCAATTCATCACCCTCGACTGGGAAGAAGACTTGCGCGGCCAAACCTTCGCCGAACTGGTTCCCCCGGCCAAGAAAATCGCACAAGCAACCAACGGCATCGCTTACAGCACCGGCAACGCCATCTACGAACAAATCTTCGGCATGGCAGAATCGGCAGAATCGATGCGCGTAGCAGGTTCGATGTTCGGTTCCATGCAGCACGTTGCAGGTTCGATCCAGCAATCCGCAATCCACGAACAAGCTTTGAGTTCCTACGTATTCCCCTCCGGTGTTGGAATGTGGGCTGGGGCAGGAATGTCTGCCCTCACTGCGTCAGGTGTGGGTATGTCCGGCCTCACTGCGTCAGGTGTGGGTATGTCCGGCCTCACTGCGTCAGGTGTGGGTATGTCCGGCCTCACTGCGTCAGGTGTGGGTATGTCTGGCCTCACTGCGTCAGGTGTGGGTATGTCCTCCGGTGTCGGTATGTCGGGAGTTGGCTTTGCCGCCCCGATGCGCCCCCGCCAGTTCTGGTTAGTTGCTGATGCCGAACTGATCGTCTACGGCGCCACCGAACCCGATGCTACCGTCTACGTAGGCGGACAGCCAATCAAACTGAATGCTGACGGCACTTTCCGCTTCCAGATGTCTTTCCAAGACGGCTTGATCGACTATCCGATTTTTGCAGTAGCAGCAGACGGCGAACAAAACCGCGCTGTCCACATGAAATTCGAGCGCGAAACCCCTGAACGTCGCACCAACACTAAGGAAGATTCTGTTGTGGAATGGTTGGGCTAATCGTAAATGTCGATCGCGATCCCGGTAGGTGTTTGGGTTTGTGCCAATTTTTTAACCATCACAAGGCCTACCCGGAGCAAATGGCGATTTGTTAGGGTTAGTTTCAGACAACAACCCATAACACCCCCTATACACCGTTCTCCTATTTTGAGGAGCGGTGTTTTTTGTATTTAGAAGGAAGAGTTGACAGTTGACAGTTGACAGTTGACAGTTGACAGTTGACAGTTGACAGAGGGAATAAGGAATAAGAATTATTTCTTGGTAGGGTGCGTGAGGGCGAGAAATCTTTACATCCACACTTCGAGACTATGACTCACGCACCGCCCCAACGATTGAATCATATCAATGCTAGCGTCAACGATATTAGACACTCATCTCAACATCTGCCTGTAGATAGATGTTGACTTAACTTGCGATCGAACTCGTGACCTCAAAATTTGTAATTTTCACTCAACAATTATTAAGTAAGCTAAAGTTTACTTAAATTTTCATTGCACAAACTCGGTAAATCCCGCGAAACGAAAGAAAGCGAGTTATGAGATCAGTAAGGCGATCGCACAGTCATATCTCAAAAGCCAATGCCCAAAATAAATTCCCCGCCCCAGCGAAGGCAAAAGCGCCCCCGTCTTGTAGCCTTATTCGCTGTCACATTAGCAGCCGTCTTGCTGTTATTTATTCTGCCCGCACTGACTCAGCAGCCAGTTGTGCTCACCATGTTAATGCAAGGCCAAGACATTGCCAACTGGAAACCGTTTGTCAAAGAATTTGAACAGAAAAACCGCGATATTCGCATCAACCTCGTCGAAGGCCCCTTTGACACAAATCTCGTAGAAAATCTTTACACATCTGCCTTTCTTTTAGGCGAATCGCCCTACGACATCATCAACATGGATATCGTTTGGGTTCCCAAATTTGCCGCCGCAGGTTGGGTAAGGGATTTAACCGACAGAATTCCCCCCGAACAACTTGCAAAATTCATCCCCGGTAACGTTGAAGGCGGAAGGTATCGGGGCAAACTTTACCGAATTCCCCACGCTTCGGATGCCGGAATGCTTTATTACCGCAAAGACATTTTAAAACAAGCCGGAATTCCAGCACCGAAAAATTTTGAAGAGATGGTAAAAATCTCTCAAAACTTACAGCAACAAGGAAAAGCAACTTGGGGTTATCTGTGGCAAGGTAAACAATATGAGGGAGTATCTGCGATGTTTGTCGAAGTGCTCTCGGGTTTCGGCGGCTTCTGGGCTAATCCTCAAACTTTTGAAGTTGGGTTAGATAAACCCGAGGCCATTAAAGCAGTGGAATTTCTCAAAAATACGATCGCCTCCGGCATCTCTCCAGCGGGTGTTACTACCTACGGCGAAGAAGAAACCAGGCTGTTGTTTCAAAACGGCAAAGCGCTGTTTTTGCGAAACTGGCCCTATGTTTGGAAGCTAGCAAATGCCGAGGGATCTAAAGTGAGAGGCAAAATTGCGATCGAGCCAATGCTCAGCAGTATCGGTAAAACAGGCGGTTCTTGCTTGGGCGGCTGGGGCTGGGGAATATCCAAAACATCAAAACATCCAGAACAAGCCTGGAAAGCAATTAAATACCTCACCAGCGAGGCAACCCAGCGCAAATTCATTTTAGAAACAGGTTTAATTCCCAGTTACAAATCCCTATTTACCGACAAAGAAATAGTCGCCAAATATCCCCACTACCCGCAACTTTTAAAAGTAGTGGAACGCCCAGCCTTGCGCCCGCCCATTGCACAATACGCTCAAGCTTCTGATATTTTGCAGCGCTATTTGAGTTCAGCTTTTACTGGGAGAATGACTGCGGAACAAGCAATGAAAGCGGCGGCTAGCGAAACTCGCAATTTATTAGGAAGTTTGAAACAACCAAAAGCTTCTTGAACAGTTGACAGTTGACAGTTGACAGTTGACAGTTGACAGTCCTAAAGCCGTAAATGAGGGATAAATTAGGGCTAAAAAATATGCAATCAGACAAGATGCGACAGCGCGAACAAAGAACCGGATGGATATTAGTAGCACCAGCATTGATAATTCTGCTGCTAGTATTTGCTTACCCAATCTTGCGCGCGTTTTGGCTGAGTTTATTCACCCAAAACCTCGGTACTGAATTGAAACTGGTTTTTTCCGGCTTTGCTAACTACAGTCGAATGTTAGGCGACGGGCGTTTCTGGCAAACTTTAAGCAACACCACAGTCTTTACTTTTGCCTCTGTTGTGCTGGAATTAATTCTCGGCATGGGCATTGCCTTAGTCTTAAATCAATCTTTCACGGGGCGCGGCATTGTGCGGACAATTTCCCTGCTGCCTTGGGCGCTACCTACTGCATTGATGGGTGTAGCTTGGGCGTGGATTTTTAACGATCAATACGGCGTAATTAACGACATTTTACTGCGCTTGGGATTGATTCAAAAGAGCATTAGCTGGTTGGGAGATCCGACTTTGGCAATGATGGCAGTGATTACAGCCGATGTTTGGAAAACTACGCCGTTTGTCAGTCTGCTTTTGTTAGCGGGATTGCAATCGATTTCCGGTGATTTGTATGAAGCCCACGCCATTGACGGCGCCAGTAGTTGGCAGAGTTTCCGTCAAATTACCTTGCCGCTGCTGATGCCCCAAATTGTGATTGCTTTGCTGTTTCGATTTGCCCAAGCTTTCGGCATTTTTGACTTGATTCAGGTGATGACGGGAGGGGGGCCGGCTGGGGCGACTGAGACGGTTTCTATCTACATTTACAGCACGGTGATGAGGTATTTAGACTTTGGGTACGGGGCGGCTTTGGTGGTGTGTACTTTTTTGCTGTTAGTGGCCGCAGTTGCGATCGCCAGTTACCTATTATCGAGAGCCCGCACCACTCAAGTTTAGATTTGGGATTGGGGATTTTAGGTTGGTGGTAGTTAATGAATCAGATACGTTGAGGGAGAAATTAAAATCAGACTATTCATTGCTTCAATCTTCTTCCTTCCAGGTAGAGGTAGCTGTCAACTGTCAACTGTCAACTGTCAACTGAATGAAACGTTCCTTTCATTGGTATAAACTATGTCGATCGCCCGCGAACAACCTACCACAAAACCCTTTAACATCCGGCAATTAATCTTGCCCCTATCAGCGATATTAATTGTCGCCTATTTCCTCGCACCCATCATCTGGCAGGTGCTGACATCATTCAAAGTAAACGGCGATATCTCAGCAATTCCCAACGTCTACATTCCCGCACGAATTACCTTCGATCATTACCTGTCCTTATTCCAGCGCCGTCCGTTTGCACTTTACATTTTAAATAGCGCTTTTGTTTCCATTACTTCCACACTGCTGTGTTTAGCAGTAGGTGCTCCCGCAGCTTACGCATTAGCCAGATTGCGGCTGTGGGGCGAGAGAATTATTCTGGCAAGTGTGACAATTGTGACGCTATTTCCGGCGGTGTTGTTATTTTTAGGACTGTTGGAAATAGTCAAAGCTTTGGATTTAGGAAATAATTATTTAGCCTTAATTATCCCTTACACCGCCATCAATCTGCCGCTGACAATTTTGGTAATGCGGAGTTTCTTTCAGCAACTGCCAAAAGATTTAGAAGATGCAGCTAAAGTTGACGGTTACAACACCTTTCAAATGCTGTGGCAAATCGTGCTACCGATGACATTTCCCGCCTTAGTCACAACCGGAATTTTGACATTTATTTCAGCTTGGAACGAGTTTATTTTCGCACTGACATTTATGACTCGCGAATCTCTAAAAACAATTCCCGTCGCCACGGCTCAACTCAGCGGTGCATCAGTCTTTGAGATTCCCTACGGCCCGATCGCAGCAGCCACAGTTTTAGGAACCTTACCCTTGGTTTTGCTGGTTTTGGTGTTCCAACGGCGCATCGTTCAGGGTTTAACAGCCGGGGCTGTCAAGGGATAGTAAGGAGAGTTTTGAGTGGTGAATTTGTCAATAAAACAGTCAAATAGTTAAGGATCGCGAATTAAATAATTTACACAAGTTTGTGGAATGGGCGTCCCGCCCGTCCAGAAAGAACGGGCGGGACGCCCATTCCACAAGAACAATAAAGATTGTAAGTTATTTAATTATCATTCCTAAGTTGATTCCTAGTGACGAATAACCAATAACCAATAACCAATAACCAATAACCAATAACCAATAAAAAATCATGGCAAAACTGCAACTAAAAAACCTCAATAAAACCTACAGCCCCAAAGTTGTACCAGTAAAAGACATTAGCTTAGATGTCAGCGAGGGCGAATTTCTGACCTTGCTGGGGCCCTCCGGGTGCGGCAAATCTACCACGCTGCGGTTGATTGCAGGGTTGGAACAGCCGACTAGAGGCGAGATTAGAATTGGCGATCGCGATGTGACATATCTCAGACCGGGCGATCGGGATATTGCAATGGTTTTTCAAAGTTACGCGCTGTATCCGCACATGACAGTGTACGACAATATGGCATCCAGCCTCAAACTCCGAAAAATATCCGACAGCGAAATCGATCGCTTAGTGACAGAAGTTGCAGCATCCCTCGGATTGACCGAATTAGTCGATCGCAAACCGGGTAAACTATCAGGCGGACAGCGGCAGCGAGTAGCCCTCGGACGCGCCTTAGTGCGCCAACCAGCAGTATTTTTGCTCGACGAACCTTTAAGCAATCTCGACGCCTTATTGCGAGAAAAAGTTAGGGCCGAACTCAAACAATTGTTTTCATCCCAAAAAGCCCCTGTAGTGTACGTTACCCACGACCAAACCGAAGCAATGACACTTTCTACAAAAGTCGCAGTTCTCAACAGCGGCAGCATCCAGCAATTAGACCCGCCACACTTGATTTATAACCGTCCGGCAAATCAGTTTGTAGCGGGTTTTGTAGGCAGCCCGCAAATGAATTTGCTAGTGCTTAAATGCCAGGGAAATTTTGCGATGTTGGGCGATTCTGGAGTTCCGCTACCAAATCTGCCGACAGTCCCACCAGAGATTGTCTTGGGAATTCGCCCGGAACACCTCAGCTTTGCAGATGTAGAGGCCAGGAAGAAGCCAGATCCAGAGGCAATTAAAGGTGAGGTTTATTTAGTAGAAAACTTGGGAATGCAAAATTTAGTTAGCGTCCGAGTTAAAGGTTTGGAGTCAGTAACGGTGCGCGCTTTGCTCCCAAATGACCGTCAGTGGAGTTCCGAAATTGTCGAGCTGGTTTTTCCGTCTCAGTTGCTGCACTGGTTTGATGTCAAAACTGGCGATCGCTTGAAATGAAAATTTGGCCTGTATAACACGATCGATTGAAAATAGTCTAACCCTGTGCTGAAAAATACTATTTCTGCTTTTAACTAAGTTATGACTGTAGTAAGAGGTATAAGTATTTGGCTGCTGTTAAGGTGATATTTGTGCTTGAAAAAGCTAGTTGACTGGTATCATTTGCGATCGATCGCCATCACAAAAAAGGTTTGTAGTGCGGACTTAAGTCCGCAGTATAGAGGTTTTCAGAAAGATGAGGTATGACTGACAGCTTATATAATAATAAACAAAGAGGGCTGAAGCCCAACTACGTCCGCGAATCTTTTTAAGAAAGGCTATACAAACTAATCTGCACATTTTATGTTAAATTATATCGCGAACGGTAGCATCGGTATTGTGCGATCGCTCGGGCGGTGCCTCAGTACCAATAGTCTCATAGTCGGTAGTTAAAGAGCGATCGCACTGGCGCACCCTACTACTTGTTTATTTATAGAAAATAATGACATGAAGAACAAACATCTTAACAGTCTTTGCTTGGCAGGCCTGCTGTTGCTCGTGCCGATTTGTCCGGGGACAATTGCCCGCGCTCAAATTTCCGAAACTTCCGATACTAACGCCAGTCCAAAAACCTTCCTCAAAGATGAACTGTATTTTGGCTTAACTAAACCCGGAGGCGAGACAATTTCTGAGTCAGAATGGCAGGAGTTTGTCAAGGAAGTTATTACCCCTCGTTTTCGGGAAGGGCTAACTGTATTAGACGGTTCCGGGCAGTTTCTCAACCAGGGCGGAATATTGATTCGAGAAAACTCTAAAATAGTTATTTTGATTTATGAAACTAGCCAGGAAAAAAATCGAGCTATTCAGGAAATTATCGAAAATTACAAGCGCAGGTTTCAGCAGGAGTCAGTGCTGCGGACGACCAGCGCAGTTAAGGTTTCTTTCTGATTAGCTCATCCAATCAGCGTTTTTATGATATTATTCCTAGTAATCAAGGTCATACCCTCAGAGATAAGTAGGGTGCATTCAACAGTTGACAGTTGACAGTTGACAGTTGACAGTTGAATTTTGACTGCTGACTGCTGACAGTTTAGGAGCGACCTCTACCCTTAAGTCAGAGAATTGGAATAATGAATAGTCTGATTTTAATTTCTCCCTCAAAGGGAGAGGCTTTCAACCAATTTTTTCTCGTAAAAATTATAATTTGTGGGTATCGATCGCACATTGCAAAAAGTCGCCAGAAAAACCAGCCCGGGAGAAAACAAAAATATGACGAACGATGGCAACCCAAAAGCCCAAGCGCCGGATAACGACGATGTACAAAAAAATTTGGACGGTATTGGGAAAGCTTTGATTGTGAGCGTGGCTTGGTCTTACGCAGAGGCATTGGAGCGAACAAAACGAGATCGAAAAGAACAGAAAGCTACGCCGGAATCTCAACCAGAATCTCAACCAGAATCTCAACCAGAATCTTAGACATCCGCCGCTGCGAAAACAGCGCAATTGCTTTCATCTACAGAAAAGCGATCGATCGCGCACCGGCGAACCATCACAATCATCGCGCTCGAACACATTGGAATCGACTTTTTCGGCAGATTCCCGAAATTGCAGCGGTTTTTATGCCATTTTACCTCAATATATTTTATTTTACCCAAAAGGGATTTACATTAAACAAACTACGGTTTTATAGCTACAGTGTACAGAACAAACAACCAATTTTGAGATCGGTCTCATGTCTAATTTAAAAATGATTGGCAAAGCGATCGCAGGTGGCATTTGCTTCGGCATCCTCGCCAGCAGCTTCAACGGCGCGCAAGGCCCAGCATCCGCAGCAGCACCAACAATTGCCGAAGCAGCAGCCCCCGCCGCTAGCAATATCGACAAGCAACTTCTAGGTCAATGGCAAGGTACAATCCCCTCCGGTCAGTCTTTCACCTTCGTCTTTGCCCCAGAAGGCAAATTGTTCATGATGGGTAAATGCCCCGACGGAGCCCCCTGCGCCAAAGAAACGAGGTATAAAGTTAATCTCGCTGCAAAACCGATGCACCTGGATGTCAGCCTCAACAAGACCGAAACCGTTGAGACTGTTTTTGAGTTGACTCCCGAAGGTCAAATGCGCCTTCAGGTGGAAGGCACCAATCCCGGACTGCCAAGACCGAATTCCTTAAACGACCAGGCAACCGTGTTTAAAAAGGTCTCCGAGACCACTGCACTGCCTGCTGGCACTCAAGTCATCGGTTATTGAGGAAAATTCTTCCCCCGCATTCGGCAGTTAAGTAGTTCTGGGTTTTGAGTTTTGGGTGTTGTTATAGGCAGTTTTCAATTCTATGAAATATAGTAGGGAAACGGCATTGCACATTGGTGTCAACAACCAGCTCAAACCCAGTCACAGATGGCTGTTTGACCATTAAACTTAGATCCCCCCTTAGCTTGCCCCCTACTCCCCCTTAAGAAGGGGGGGACAAGAAGTTACTCAAAGTCCCCCTTCTTAAGGGGGATTTAGGGGGATCTAGACTTGGCATAAAACCCATATTTCTCAAGGGTTTCAGCCTTAAGTTGACACGCCTTGGGCGAAGCGTAGCGGAGGGAGTGCAGTGTCCCTACCGTAGCATCTGTATTTTTTTTACTAAGCGTGAAAATCACCATCAGTTAAAGAATTTAAAATTTAAAACTGAAAATTTAAGAGTTTCCCGCTGCCTTCTGTCTTTAACAGGCCCTGCTACAATCCACTTAATCTCCTTTTAACTTTTGCCATAGACTTCCATGAGTGAAACCGTCCTAGAAGTTCGCAACCTGCGGGTTGAATTTCAATCTGCGGACGCAGACAATGCGTCCGCAACAGTCAAAGCTGTTGACGGCATTTCCTTTGAGGTGAAGCGAGGGCAAACTCTGGGAATTGTCGGAGAGTCGGGTTCGGGAAAATCGGTAACATCCCTCGCTGTTATGGGTTTGCTGTCAAGTTCGTTAACGAAAATCCAGGGCGAAATATGGTTTTCTCCGACAGCAGATGGCGTTACCAAGCAGCCTGTGAATCTGCTGGAAATGCCCGATCGGGAAAAACAAACCTACCGGGGAAGCCAGATTGCGACGATTTTTCAAGAGCCGATGAGTTCGCTAAATCCCGTTTTTACGATCGGCTTTCAACTCACAGAAGCCATTTGTCTCCACCAAAAGATATCCCAGACAGCAGCGCGGCGCAAAGCTGCTTCGCTATTGCAAGAGGTGAAGCTGCTACCGGGGGACGAGGAACTGCGGCAGCGCTGTTTGGCTTTGCGGCAAGAAGCAGGTGCCCAGGACGATCGCGATTTCATGCCACAAGTCAACAGCCAAAAACAAGCTATGCTCGATCGCTATCCCCACGAACTCTCCGGCGGTCAAATCCAGCGCGTGATGATTGCGATGGCCATTTCTTGCAATCCCACTTTATTAATTGCTGACGAACCGACAACAGCCTTAGACGTAACCGTGCAAGCAACAATCTTAGCTTTGCTGCGCGAGTTGCGGGACTCTAGAGGCATGGCAATGATTTTTATTACCCACGATTTAGGCGTCATTGCTGAAATTGCCGATACGGTGGCGGTGATGTACCGAGGTAAAATTGTTGAATGCGGTGCGATCGAGCAAATTTTCAGCAATCCCCAACATCCTTACACAAAAGGTCTCTTAGCTTGCCGCCCAACTCTCGAACGCCAAATGCGCCGCTTACCGACAGTTTCCGATTTTATGGAAGTCACCACAAATGCTAGCGGCGAATTGGTAATTGTCGAGAAAAATGTCGATTTAGACGGCGACAGCAGCGGCGGACTTTCCACTTTTCCCACCGGAAAACCCCCTCGGCTGCCGAATATTTCCGAGCCTTTGCTAGCTGTTAATAACTTGCGAGTCGGTTTTCCGGTGCAAGGAATGTTTGGCGAAACTAAACGCTTGTTTATGGCGGTAAACGATATTTCTTTTGAGGTTTACCCGGGCGAAACTTTGGGTTTAGTCGGCGAATCTGGCTGCGGTAAATCAACTTTAGCGAGAGCATTGCTGCAATTAATTCCGATATCCAGCGGCAAAGTGTTTTTTGAAGGTCAAGAAATTACCCCTCCTACCAAAAGTAGTTCCCGAGGGCAGTGGATGGCTAATTATCGGCTCAAAAAAGAGTACGATCGCCAATTGCGCCGGCTGCGGCGCGATTTGCAAATTATCTTTCAAGACCCTTATAGTTCTCTCGATCCGCGCCTGAGTGTTGGGGAAGCGGTGATGGAACCGATGGTGATTCACAGCTTTGGCAAAAACCCGAAAGAAAAGCGCGATCGCGCCGCTTATTTGTTGGATAGAGTGGGTTTAAATCCCGATTTTATGCGGCGCTACCCCCACGAATTTTCCGGGGGACAGCGGCAGCGAATTTGTATTGCTAGAGCTTTGGCTTTGAATCCTAAGTTTATTATTTGCGATGAATCGGTTTCTGCATTGGATGTATCGGTGCAGGCGCAAGTTTTAAATTTGCTCAAGGAGTTGCAAACAGAGTTTGGACTGACTTATATTTTTATTTCTCACGATTTGAGCGTGGTCAAGTTTATGAGCGATCGCGCGATCGTCATGAACAAAGGTAAAATCGAGGAAATTGGCACAGCCGAGCGCATTTACCGCCAACCGCAGCAAGCTTACACGCGGCAACTGATAGCTGCTATTCCGGCGGGGAATTTGGAGCGCATTCGGCAACAGCAATTAGGTCGCCAATCTGCTTTGTCTGCTGCGAATGCGCCCCTATCGCCTGGGGATGAATCGCAACAAATGTGATATTATCTAGTCCTTAAAATTAACCCCGAGCCTTTGGCAGCATCGGACTAAATGCCTCATCCAACCAATTTGATTGTGGTGGTTTGATGGGATACAATTCTAACCAAATCCCAGAATTAAGCCTACACATGGATTGTACCAAGGTTTGTAGTGCGGACTTCAGTCCGCTTTATACTGCGGACTGAAGTCCGCACTACAAACCGTTTTTGTGATGGTAATCAACCGGACACGATATTAATACCAGATTGATAATTGTAGCAAGAGTTTTGTGAACTTGTATTAATACAGTTAAAAAAATCAAAATCCAAATTAAACACTTAACACTGGATTCTGCCTTCGGTATGGAGAATGTCCGGTTATAGCAATTTGCAACACTCGCGAAGTACAACGGATCCATTCCCAATTCCCAATTACCCGGGAACATAGGAGTTTAACTAACAACTCCTACCAACATCTTTTTATTTTTTTTTCATAAATCAACAGTCGATCTTCATTTTAACTTCACAATTAATAGGTAGTATGAAATTTGGTTGAATTTGACGGAGAGTGCGGGTTTTTCAACCAGCAGTCAGAGAGTTCCCCGCAGTATTTTAGTACATCAAACCGGGTCATAACTTACGCAAAAAGTGGTTTGACAAGATACTCTTACGCGGTAATGTGCTTCAGGCGCACTCTAGATAATTAAATTTTGCGTGCTGGACTAGCTAGATTAGGCCAAATGTCCAATGACCAACAGCAATATCTAGTCCATTATTAAAGATAAACCCTTTATGCCCTTACAAAAAATGATAAAAGCCGCACCGCAGCTAAAAAAATATTACTCGCTAATTCCGTAAATACACTTAATTTTATGGTTGTGTTGCATAAAATAAGGAAAAAATGCCAATGCTTGATTTCGCCAGCTAGAAAAAATTTACCCGAAAGAATTGGTTGAAAGCCCCAAGCCTGCTCGGGAGAAATTAAAATCAGACTATTCATTACTCCAATCCTCGGACTTAAGGGTAGAGGTAGCTCTCAAATAGTCAACTGTCAACTGTCAACTGTCAACTGTCAACTGTTGAAAGTATTTTAACATCTTTAGAGTTGTTTTTAAGTCTTAACTCATCAAAAATTAAACTTATTCAAAAAAATGAAAGATCTAGTTCATATAGAAGAATCACAAAACACTAAATTGTTTAAATTCCTGCAACTATTATTGATAAAATTAACGGCAGCAGTCACCAGCAGACAGAAGGCAGAATGCAGTATGCAGTATGAACAAACAATCAGCCTCGCGACGATCGCCTCAGGCAGTGTATTCTCAGTTGCGAGTGTGGTACTGCTTGTATTAAACGGGTTGCTGGTAACAGGCGGAGGCGATGGTTTGTGCAAGAGCCAACTCGCCCTGGGATGTTTGGCTGTAGCCAATATTGTCATGTTGGTGGTGTCCGCGCGATCGCACGCCTCTGCTGTCTGGGCCTATAACGATCGCCAATCCAGCAAGTTCAACCAGGGCGATCGATTTTTTAGCCTGTCGCCAGATATGCTCTGCGTAGTTGCTTTTGACGGTTATATTAAGCACATCAACCCAGCAGCCGAAAAAATCCTCGGCTATTCCCCAGCCGAAATGGTGGGCAAACTCTTCATTGAATTCGTCCATCCAGGCGATCGCGAAACTACTCTAAAACAAGCTGAAAGGATTGCTGCGGGGAATAATATCGTTGGGTTTGAAAACCGCTGGCTGTGTCGCGAGGGGTCTTACAAGTGGATAGCCTGGACTGCTAGCCCTTTCTGCGAAGAAGAATTGATCTATGCTGTCGCCCGCGACGTTACCGATCGCAAACTCGCCCAAGAGTCGCTCCAGCACAGCAATTCAATCTTGCGTTCCGTGATTGAAAGCACGCCGGATGTCATTTTTGTCAAGGATATTCAAGGCCGCTACGCGATCGGAAATTCTGCCCTAGCTAATTTTTTTGAAAAACCTATTGAGGCAATTATAGGCAAAGACGATACAGAATTATTTCCCGCTGAAATAGCCAAAAGAATGATAGATTCAGACATCGAAATTCTAGCATCAAGAATACATTTCAATCAGGAAGAAAATCTCCATATAAATGGACAAATGCAAACATTTCTGACAGCAAAATGCCCTTGGTACGACTCGGAAGGAAATGCGATCGGCATCATTGGTATATCACGCGACATCAGCGATCGGAAAGCAATAGAAGCAGCACTACAAGAAAGTAACATCCTCTTTGAAAACGTCATCGAAAGTACAGGCGACAGCATTTTTGTCAAAGATATTCAGGGCCGCTACCTATTGGTCAATTCTACGGTTGCGGGCATGATTGGCAAGCCAAAATCAGAAATTTTTGGCAAAAATGATGCCGAATTATTTCCGCTGGAGATTGCGAATATGCTGGCGGAAAATGACCGCCGGATCTGGCAATCTGGGATTGAGGAAAGCATCGAAGAATTAGTAAAAGATAGTGAGGGCAACATCCTGACATTTCTTTCTACCAAAAGCCCTTTGCGCGATCGCTCTGGAAACATCACGGGCGTGGTGGGAGTTGCTCGCGATATTAGCGATCGCAAACAGGTAGAAGCCGCCCTGCGGCGCAGCGAAGAGCGGTTGCAGCTAGCTCTTTGGGGTTCCGACAGCGGAATGTGGGATTGGAATATAGTTACTGACGAAATGTATTGCAACCACGAGTACAGTGCTTTGTTGGGCTACGAACCAGACGAACTACAAGCAAATGCGATCGGTTTGTCACAGCTAGTTTATCCCGACGATTTACTGGTATTGAACCAGAAATTAAATGCCTATTTGGAAAATCCAGAAAATGGCTATGCTGTTGAGCATAGAATGTTAGCTAAATCCGGCGAATTTAAATGGATTTTGGCGCGGGGGAAAGTCGTAGAAAGAGATGAAAATAATGCTCCGGTGAGAATGATTGGCACTATTTCTGATATTGGCGATCGCAAACAAGCCGAAAAAGCTCTCCAAGAAAGCGAGCAAAAATATCGGTGTTTAACTGAAGCCACCTCCCAAATTATTTGGGATACTACCGCCGCAGGCGAAGTTGTCGCCGAACAAACAGGATGGAGTGCATTTACGGGAGCGACTTACGACGAAATTAAAGGATGGGGGTGGCTCAATAACATCCATCCCGACGACAGAGAATATACTGCCAGGATGTGGTCTGAGGCACTTGCCGATCGCACCTTATTCGCAATAGAACACCGCTTGCTGCGGCACGACGGCGAGTACAGGTATATGACCGTGCGCGGTATACCCGTATTGAATGCAGATGGCAGCGTTCGCGAGTGGGTTGGCATCCACTCCGACATTACCCCAGCCCGCCGCGCCGAGGCAGAAATGCGGCAGCAAAAAGAATTTCTGAGCAGCATCTACGACAGTGTGAACTACAGTATTTTCGTACTAGATGTCGGCGCAGACGAAGAATTTCGCTACGCCGGCTGGAATCGAGCAGCAGAGTTACTCAGTAACATCAGCAAGGAGGAAGGATGCGGCAAAACTCCAGAAGAACTTTTCCCAGCATCTACGGCAGCGTTTTTCCGGCAGAAATTAAGAGAATGCCTGCTAAAAAATAGCTCTCTTTCTTACGAAGAATCTGTTAGTCTTGAGACTCAAGAAGTCTGCTTTATCACAACTCTGACTCCGCTGCGAGACGAATTTGGGAAAATTTGTCGCATTGTGGGAAGTGCTACCGACATTACAAAACGCAAACAAGCCGAAGCACAATTGCGCGAACAAGAAGAATTTTTAAACAGCATCTATAACGGATCGAATCAAGTTATTTTCGTGGTAGATGTCGCCGCCGGAGAGTTCCGCTATGCAGGCTGGAATGCAGCTACAGAAGCATCTACAGGCATTTTGAGTGCTGATGTCAAAGGCAAAACTCCCGAAGAAGTGTTTCCCCCAGCAGTAGCAGCAAATTTTCGGCAAAGATACGTCGATTGTTTGGCCGCAGACAGCTCGATTTCTTACGAAAATAGCGCCGAATTGGCAGGTGTAGAAAATTGGTTTATCGTAACTATGACGCCCCTGCACGATGCCTCTGGCAGCATCTACCGAATTATTGGTAATTCCACCGACATTACGGATCGAAAACTTGCAGAAGCAGCGCTGCAAGCTAGTCAGCATTTTGTTGAGCGCATTGCCGATACCAGTCCGAATATTCTCTATGTTTACGACGAAATAGAGCAGCGAAATGTGTACGCCAACCGCGAAATCACCGACCTCCTGGGCTATACAGTGGCAGAAGTTCAAGAAATGGGCAGCAATCTGTTGCCGACAATTATCCACCCTGAAGATTTAGCTAAATTTCCCAGATATATCCAGCAAATAGAAAATGCTCCCGACGGCGAGGTGGTTGAGTACGAATATCGGGTACTCGACAGACAAAATAGTTGGCGCTGGTTAGTCAGTCGCGATATTGTATTTAGCAGAACAGAGTCGGGCAAAATCCAGCAGCGTCTCGGTGTTGCTGCCGACGTTACAGATCGCAAATTCGCAGAACAAGCTTTAGCAGAACAATTGAAACTTTCTTCATTCACAGCAGATGTGGGAATTGCTCTGACTGAAAACCGCACTTTACCTGCAACTTTGCAAAAATGTACCGATGCAGTTGTGCGCCATCTGGATGCTGCGTTTGCTCGGATTTGGACGCTCAATGAAGAGGGAAATGTCTTGGAATTGCAAGCAAGTGCGGGGATTTATACTCACATTGACGGCGCTCACAGCCGCATTGCGGTCGGCGAGTTCAAGATTGGTTTAATCGCCCGAGAGCGACAACCTCACCTCACTAATTCTGTGCAAGAAGATGCCCGAGTCAGCGACAAAGAATGGGCGAAACGAGAAGGAATGGTGGCTTTTGCTGGATATCCGTTGATTGTTGACAATCAGTTGGTGGGAGTAATCGCCATGTTTGCTCGCCAGGAGTTGACGGAATCTACACTGATTTCTTTTGCGTCAATTGCCGATTCGATCGCCCTGGGAATCAAGCGCAAACAAACAGAACTTGCTCTCGCCGCCCAAAAGCAAACTTTGAGGGGAATTATTGACAATGCTCCCATCTGGGTGTGGATGGCAAATGCTAGCGGGCGGATGTTATTAGCCAACAAAACTTTCTGCGAAGATGTAGCTATTCCCGAAGAGAAGTTCTTAGCAGCCTCTCACTATTCCGAAGTTTTTGGATTAGAAGCATCTGCTAACTGCATGGTATCAGATGCACAAGCCTGGAGCCAAGATCCTCCCTGTTATTCTGAAGAATTGCTCCAGTTGGTTGACGGTGAATACCACCAGTTGGAGATAATTAAAACTCAGGTCAAAGATGATTGCGGTAATGCGATCGGCTTGATCGGTTTGGGTTTGGACGTAACGAAACAAAAAGAAGCTCAAAGACAGTTGCAAGAGTCGGAAGCGAGATTCCGCAAATTAGCAGAGCAGGAAGCGCTGCTTAACCAACTAGCTAGCAACATCCGCAAATCTCTCGATTTAGACACTATTTTGGCCACAACTGTGCAGCAAATACGTGAATTGCTGCTGCTCGAACGGTGCATATTTATCTGGTATATAACCAACGAAACATCAGCATTTTGGAATGTAGAATACGAGGCAAAAAATGATGAACTACCTTCCTTGCTGGGTGTATTTCCGGCTAACTTGACTGGTTCTAAAGCCGAGCGAATTGCCAATATTGAAATAATTCGGGTGGATGATTTTAAAAATGTTACCGATCCAGTAGAGCGGAATTTTTTCATGTGTATAGGATTACAGTCTATGCTGGACATTCCCATTCAGACATCTTCAGGTAAAATAGGGGTAATTTGCTGTAGCGCTTCTAGCAGCATCCGGTGTTGGAGCGATGAGGAAGTGGAACTGTTAGTGGCTGTGGGCAATCAATTGGCGATCGCCATTAATCAAGCCGAACTTTACGAAACATCTCGCCTCGTCGCCGCCGAAGCTTCATCAGCAGCCATGAAGCAAAAATTGCTCAACCAGTTAGGCAGTCAAATCCGCGCTTCTCTCGATTTAGATACTATATTAGCAACAACTGTGCACCAAATTCGCGACTTGCTGCAACTCGATCGCTGCTTGTTTATTTGGTATGTATCCGATGTCGAGATACCCGCTTGGGATGTCGTCCACGAAGCTAAAAATGATGACTTGGTCTCGCTTGTGGGTTATTATCCTGCTAACCTAACGGGGACTCTGGTACAAAAAATAGCCAAATCGGAAATCTGCCAGATAGATGATGTTTCAATTTGGAGCGATCCCATAGAAAGAGAGTTCTTTTTGCAGCTGGGTTACAAATCTATGTTGGATTTGCCAGTCAATAGTGCAGGGGGTTTAATTGGTGTTGTAGACTGCGTGGCTTGTCGCGAGATGCGGAGGTGGACACAAGACGAAGTGGATTTGCTATCGGCAATTGGCGATCAATTGTCGATCGCCATCAGCCAATCCGAACTCTACACCCAAAGCGTCGATTCAGCCCGAATGGCGCGAGAACAAACTGCCCAACTAGAAGCAACTCTGTGCGAACTTAAGCTTGCTCAAACCCAGCTCGTGCAAGCAGAAAAAATGTCGAGTCTCGGTCAGATGGTAGCAGGAATTGCCCACGAAATCAATAACCCAGTCAGCTTTATTTTTGGCAATCTTACCTACACAGAAGAATACACCACAAACCTGATGAAACTGCTGCAAATGTATCGAGATGAATACCCGGAACCGACCGCAGCTATTCAGGAGGAAGTAGAGGCATTAGAGCTAGATTTCTTGTTAGACGACTTGCCAAAAATGCTGTCTTCGATGCAGGTGGGAGCAACTCGCATCCGAGATATCGTGCGGAGTTTGCGAAATTTCTCTCGCCTTGATGAATCTGAAATGAAAAAAGTTAACATTCACGAAGGCATCGACAGCACGTTGATGATTTTAGAACACCGTCTGAAAGTTCAGCCCGTTAGCGCAGCGGGTACGGAGTACCATCGCCCAGCAATTCAAGTCGTTAAAGAATACGGACAATTGCCGCTGGTAGAGTGTTACGCCGGACAATTGAATCAGGTGTTTATGAATATTATAGCGAATGCAATTGACGCTTTACAAGAACCGCTTCCAAATTCAGCAATTATCCGCATTTCTACAGAGGTAGAAGGTAATTTTGCTGCGATTAGAATTGCTGATAACGGTGCAGGTATCACCGATCAAGTCAAGCAGCGGATATTTGATCCGTTCTATACTACAAAACCGATCGGTTCGGGGACGGGAATGGGTTTGGCGATTTCTCATTCTATTATTGTCGAAAAACACAAAGGTGAAATCAAGTGTTTCTCTGTGGTGGGGAAAGGCACTGAATTTACGATCAAGATTCCGATTCAAAGAAGAGAAAATTAAATAGGTTCTATAGGGTTAACTCTTAGGTACGTAGTTGCGCTTCAGCGCTCTTTCGGGTGCATCTGGCGCAAGGCGAATATATCCGTATGGGCTATAGCATGACCTCGGTGAATATGAGATGATAACTAATAACTTATATGCGGTCATGCTTCGCCCTCTTCCTTGCGCCAGATGCACCCGCTCTTTCATATGTATAAAAGCGCTGAAGCGCAACAACGTACCTTTATACAGTTGCGTAAATTCAGTTAATATGATATGAACAATCTAAAATCTGAAATCTGAAATCTGAAATGACATTACCTCCAGGCAATTTGGGTTTACCGCTAATTGGCGATACCCTCAACTTTTTACAAGATGCTCAATTCGCCAAAAAACGCCACCAACAGTACGGGCCAATTTTCAAAACCAGCATCTTCGGACAGCCTACCGTGTTTGTGTCCGGCTCAGAGGCGAATTTGTTTGTTTTAAGCCATGAAAATCAATATTTTGTTATGAGTTGGCCTCCGAGCATGAAAGCGCTTTTAGGGCCGCTTTCCTTGGCGCTGCAAACGGGTTCGGAACATCAAAATCGGCGCAAGCTGCTGTACCAAGCGTTTCAACCGCGAGCTCTGGCGGGCTACATCGGCGGGATGGAAGATATCACTGGGCGCTACTTGGAAAGATGGACGCAGATGAGCGAGTTTGCGTGGTATCCCGAACTGAGAAATTATACTTTTGATGTTGCTAGTAAGTTGTTAGTTGGGATTGATGCTGGTTCGGAGACGGCGCTGGGACATTATTTTGAAACTTGGTGCGAGGGTTTATTTTCGATTGCTTTAGATGTGCCGTGGACTAAGTTTGGAAAGGCGAAAAAGTGCCGAAAGTTACTGTTATCAGAACTTGAAAAGATTATTCGCGATCGCCAACAAGATATGGGAGAAGGGAATGATGCTTTGAGTTTGCTGATTTCGGCTCGCGACGATGACGGAAACAATTTGAGTTTGGAGGAGTTGAAAGATCAAGTGCTGCTGCTGTTGTTTGCGGGACACGAGACTTTGACTTCGGCGATCGCCTCTTTTTGCCTTCTCCTAGCTCAAAACCCCGATGTGATGGCAAAAGTTCGCGCGGAACAACAGCAGTTTTCGGCAACTGAACCGCTAGACTTGGAACAGCTCAAACAAATGACTTATTTGGAGCAGGTGATGCGAGAAGTGCTGCGGTTGGTTCCGCCGGTGGCAGGCGGTTTTCGTCAGGTAATTCAGGCTTGCGAGTTCGGCGGCTACGAAATTCCCCAGGGTTGGAGCGTGCTTTACGAAATCAATCAGACCCATCAGGATAGCTCAGTTTATCCCGAACCCGATCGCTTTGACCCCGATCGATTTAGTTTGGAGCGATCGACAAATGCTAAACCTTTCAGTTACGTGCCCTTCGGCGGCGGTTTGCGGGAATGTTTGGGGAAAGAATTCGCGCGGTTAGAGATGAAACTGTTTGCGGCGAGGATGGTTCGAGAGTGCGAATGGGATTTGTTACCGGATCAAGATTTGAATTTAATCCGAGTACCGACTCCACACCCGCGTGACGGTTTGCGAGTGAAGTTGCGGCGAAAAATTGCAGGTTCGTAGTGAGGACTTCAGTCCGCATTCAGGTTCGTAGTGAGGACTTCAGTCCGCATTCAGGCTCGTAGTGAGGACTTTAGTCCGCATTCAGGTTCGTAGTGAGGGGAGCATCTCAGTTTTGCATTTATAGTGCGAGCGTCCCCGCTCGCGTATGCTACAAATCGCGAGCGGGGACGCTCGCACTATAATAAAAAAAATGCTTTTTGCAAAATTGAGATGCTCCCAAGCGTGAGGACTTTAGTCCGCATCTATCCGAGGACTAAAGTCATCACGCTCCGGTGCATTTGGTTTTTGAAGAGGGCGAAGCATGACCGCAGATAAGTTATTAGTTATAATCTCATATTGACCGCGGTCATGCTTCGCCCCTACAAATATATTTGACAAACCCAGATGCACCTGCGATCGCCTACAATATTACAACTCCATCGGCCCCAAATACTTAGTCAAATAAGGCGAAAACACCTCATAAATCAGCGTCAGCGGCTTCCCGTGATGCCAAAACAAATAGTGTCGCCCCCAAAAAGGCCCCGACTCTTGAAAAGCCGACTCCAAGGCCACCGACTCACCGCAATAAATGCCTTGCACATCGCGATACAATTCTGTTCGCAGGCGCGCTAAACTTGCCCAAATTGGCAAAGATTTATTTTCCAAATATTCATCTACGTGACTCGCTTCCCACCAAGAAGTCGCGTAGGCGAGGCGCTGTCCCGAAGCTGTACGCAGCCACACTTGACGGCGCAGGCGCGGCCCTGGAACCGCCACAATTTGTGCAGGCGCGCCGTCTGCATCCTCACCCACTAAGGACATATCGATCACATCTACTTCTGTGGGTTCCCCTGTCAGCAGTTGCAGGTGACGGGTGGGGGAACCGTCGCCCAAGAGCAGTATTTGCCATGCGGGTGCTAGCTTGGTGTGGGGTAAACCCTTCTGTACTGCGTCTTCTGCTCCTTCCCACAGGGGGTTGAGAGCGTGCCAGGTTTGGCTGTTTTTTGGTGTAAATGTTGCAGTCAAGGGTCTTTACAAAACTTAATTTTTTGTTTATTATAACGCTTCTGCAATCTACAGTTTAAATCTGTTTAGAAACGGGTTCTCCGGCCCGTTCCACAATAAAATTGAGTTTTTGTGGAACAGGCATCTTGCCTGTTTTGAGAATGTTACGGGCTCTCCGGTCCGTTCCACAATAAAATTGAGTTTTTGTGGAACAGGCATCTTGCCTGTTTTTGAGAATGTTACAACATCTCAGTTAAATCCATTACCCAATCCGTTGCCGAACTTCTTTGCCCTATATGTTACGAATAACCGAAATCAAACTTCCCTTAGATCATCCTGAAGATGCGATCGCCAGCGCCCTTCTCAAAAAGCTGCAAATTCCCCCCGCAGAATTGCTCAGCTATACCATCTTCAAACGCAGCTACGACGCTCGCAAAAAAGCCGAAATTGTTCTTGTCTATATTGTGGATGTCGAGACAACACAGGAAAACGAACTTCTGCAACGCTTCAAAAAAGACCCTCATGTCATGGTGACGCCAGACACGAGTTATCGCTATGTAGCCCAAGCCCCCAGCAATTTGACGACAGTTCGGCCCATTGTGATCGGTACGGGGCCGTGCGGTATGTTTGCAGGGCTGATGCTGGCACAAATGGGGTTTCGCCCGATCCTTTTGGAACGTGGCAAAGCTGTGCGCGATCGCACGGCTGACACCTTTGGATTTTGGAAGAAAAAAATAGAATTCAACCCAGAATCTAACGCCCAGTTTGGGGAAGGCGGTGCGGGAACTTTTTCGGATGGCAAGCTCTACAGCCAAGTTAAAGACCCTCAGCATTACGGGCGCAAGGTGCTGACAGAACTTGTGAATGCGGGTGCTTCACCGGAAATTTTATATATTAATAAGCCGCATATTGGTACGTTTAAATTGGTGGGAATTGTCCAAAGTATTCGCGCCCAAATTGAATCCTTAGGCGGTGAGATTCGGTTTCAAACTCGTGTCGAAGATATTCATATCGAAAATGGCAAAGTGCAGGGAATTACTACAGCCAGCGGAGAATATATTGCTAGTAATTATGTAGTTCTGGCGGTGGGACACAGCGCCCGCGATACTTTTGAGATGTTATTCTCGCGCGGTGTTTACATTGAGGCTAAGCCTTTTTCGATTGGTTTTCGGGTGGAACATCCCCAAAGTGCGATCGATCGCTGTCGTTTTGGCGATCGGGCGGGCCACAAGCTTTTAGGTGCCGCCGATTACAAACTGGTTCACCACTGTGCAAATGGTCGTTCTGTCTACAGTTTCTGTATGTGTCCCGGCGGTTTGGTAGTGGCGGCGGCGTCGGAACCGGGGCGACTTGTGACGAATGGGATGAGTCAATATTCTCGCAACGAACGCAATGCTAACAGCGGGATTGTGGTGGGTATCACGCCGGAAGATTATCCGGGTCATCCGTTGGCGGGAATTGAGTTTCAGCGTCGCCTAGAAGAACGGGCATTTGAGTTAGGAGGTGGCACTTACAACGCCCCTGGGCAGCTTGTGGGAGATTTTTTGGCGAATCGCCCTTCGATCGCCCTAGGCGCTGTGCAGCCTTCTTATACGCCCGGAGTTGTGATGACTGATTTGAGCGCAAGTTTGCCGGATTTTGCGATCGCAGCCATCCGCGAAGCACTTCCGGCTTTTGACAAACAAATTAAAGGATTTGCGATGGATGATGCGGTTTTGACTGGAGTGGAAACGCGCACTTCTTCACCAATTCGGATCAAGCGCAAAGACGATTATCAGAGTTTGAATACTGAAGGGCTTTATCCTGCGGGGGAAGGTGCGGGATATGCGGGTGGAATTCTGTCGGCGGGGATTGATGGGATTAAGGTGGCGGAGGCGGTTGCTTTGAGTATTTTACAATCTTTAAAGCACAAAGTTTGAGGTAGGATTAACTAAGATTTTGCACAATGTCAATTAGCCTTTTATGAACAGGCAAGATGCCTGTTCCACAAAGATTAAATTTCTTGTGGAACAGGCATCTTCCCTGTTGCTGTTGATGTAACATCTCAGATCAACCAACTGCAAATTCGGTGTATTGTCGGACATGAGGTGCATGATAGGCTAGCACAATTTCCTGGGATGGGACGCCTCGTGCTATTAATTGATTGGCGATCGCCTCTTCAGTTCCGTCATGCTGTACCCAAATTTTCCCATCTTTAATGTCTACATGAATTATGCAGCCATAAATTCGAGTGTTACTATCTTTCCAACCCACATGAACCAGTTGATAGCGATCGCTGACTAAATCGAAAATTGTCTCGCTGGAAACTGGATCGTGAGGCGATCGCCTCTGAGATCGTTCAGTTAGCAATTCCTGAATATATTGACGATACAAACTTACTTTATCCATTCAGAAATCTCCTGTTTTTCGGTGTCGTAAACTAAAAGTGGAATTTGATTGCGTTCAATTACCGTTTGAATAAATGAGTATTTGAAAAATTTTCTGTGAATACCTAATGGAATTGCCAGGTAAAGAGTTCTCTCTGGATCGTCAAATTCTAATGCAATCCGATAGTTGATAAATTGTCCCACTGCGGTATGAAACTCTGAAATCGTCGATGGTGCCAAAAACGTTTTGATTTCAATCGCAATTTTTTCATTATCCTTTGTAGCTGCTAATAACTGTTCTGCACCCAGATCGATATAAAAATCAACAAATCCGAGATCGATATGATAAGGGTCATCGGTAATTGTCCAACCCTGATTTTCGAGGGCAGTTTTGACGAGTTCGTGAAACTTATCTTTAGCTGGCATATTTAAACAGTAGCTAATTGCGATCGAATTTGAGTATCCGTATATTCCGGTGTCCAACCGACCGTGGTGGTAAAATAGCGCACAGCTTTAACTTTCCGGGCTGCTGTCAAATAAAACCAGTGTTCCGTATTCGCTGGTACGTTGATAAATTCTTCGGGCTGTACAGTCACTTCTACTTGACTACCGTCGGGACGCACAAAACCGAAAATTCCTTCTCCTGCTACAATGTAGCGGACTTCATCGTCAGCGTGAATGTGACACTTGTCGAATTTGGAGAGCAGAGTGTCGAGGCTTGGAATGTCTGGGTGTAGTACAATTAAGTCGCGGGATTGATAGCCTGCGCTTTCCTTGAGTTGCTGAAAGTAGCCGTCGAGGGCTTGTAGCACTTGCTCTTTTTGATTGTCGTCGATCGCATCGAGAGCCAGCAATTCCCGAATTTCTGGGTTGTCACCCACCGGCCAACTATTGAGTTGAATGTTCAAAGGAGCAAGTTCGCGGGTAATATCGCTCAGTTGAGTATAGGTTCTACCGTTTTCGAGTCGCAGGATAGCCATTTTTGCACGTTCCTATTTTTGATTAACAGACACAGCGAAAGACGCTTGTCGATCGCGCCTGTACAATAAAAACAATTTTAACTCACATTTTGCAGCATTCTCAGGCAAGATGCCTGTTCCACAAGAGTTGAAGATTTATCGCGATAAGATTGATAAGTCAGGCGCCCGGTAGCAACCGCTGCGATCGGCAACACTGAGATATTTTAGATGTAACTTTTGCAACAACTATGCCTACTTATACTGGAATTTCTAGCGAAGCTTTTCAGCATCCCCTCGATCGCCAAGCCGAGACCGCATTACGCAGCGTACCTGGATTTGACTTAATTGCCAGCAAATTTGTAGAATTTGTCTACGAACGACCGCAATTCGTTTACCTAATGGGAAATAGCATACAAGTCGGCCCGCGCCAATATGCCAGCATTTATCATATATTTCGGGAGTGCGTGCAGGATTTAGATATTTTTCCAGAACCGGGTTTGTTTGTGTCTCAGAATCCCGCTGTTAACAGCTATGCCCTCGGGAAAAATCAACCCTATATAGTTTTAAACACTGGTCTTTTAGATTTGCTGGATGAGTCAGAAATCAAAGTAGTCCTGGCTCACGAGTTGGGACACATCAAATGCGGGCATCCAACTTTAAATCAAATGGCGATGTGGGCGATGAGCATCGCATCAACAATTGGCGAGATGACTTTTGGGCTGGGAAATATTGTCGGAAGTGGTTTAATTTTCGCTTTTTATGAGTGGCGGCGGAAGGCTGAATTATCGGCAGATAGAGCAGCTTTGTTGGTGACGGATGATTTGAACAATGTGATGAAGACGATGATGAAACTTGCGGGAGTTAGCAGTAAATATGCAGATCAATGCAGTTTGCAAGAATTTATCCGCCAGTCTGACAACTATCAAGAGCTCGATCGCGACAATCTCAACCAAGTGTATAAATTTTTACTTTACAACGGTGGCCAAGGCGTGATGCTGAGTCACCCTTTCCCGGTGGAAAGGCTGCGGTATTTGCGAGATTGGGCGGCTTCCGAGGAATACCGGCAAATTAAGCTGGGTAACTACAAGCGGGCTGTAGCTGAGGGTGCGGTTGATGTGAAGTCCCAAACATCTAACAGCGAGACGGAGGCTTTGCGCCGTCAGATTGAGGAGTTGCAGCGGGAGATCGATCGACAAAAATCTAAGCAAAAATAAGTTGAGGATGTGCCGCAAGTACCTTGCGGCTGTCATTAGCGCCTTCAACCACTGTTTGCGTAAGTCTTTGAAAATTTACCGGATTTGGGGGAGGGAGGAAAGTAAAAGGAAGACAGGCTGCGGATCTCCCATCCCGCTACCTCGGAATTATATTAGAGTGCGATCGTCCCCAAAAGCCATAGCCTGCATTTGCAACTCGCCTCCAATCTACAAACTGTCCTCTTTTTTCTGAAATCTGTTTCTCAGAAGGTGTAGTTTAAATCTAGATAAGCTTATAACTCAATCGGGGCAAGAAAAAAATGATTATTGATAAAGCAATGAATACTCACAAACCAACTTCTAATTTTTTCGGGAATATCGGAAAAATTGCGATCGCCCTCAGCGTGCTAGCCGCCGGAATGGCCTTTACAAATCCTCCGAGAGATAAATACCTAACTTATGCTTCCGGCGTGCTCGAAACCGAGTTTAAAAACACCGTGCGTAATGATTCCCGCGTACCCAAAGCTTTGAGTGGCGTTGCAGAGACTTTCCTGACTTCCCAGCGCGGCTCGATCGAACACTTGCTCGACAATACAACGGAACGTCAGAACTTTGGCGTTGTCAGCATTTACACAACTCAACTAGGTAAAAAAAGCTATCAAACGGTTGGAGCTTTTGGCAATTTCGTTACCCTCCCACCTAGTTCGGCAAATGCTGAAAAGTAATGTCAAATTAAGTTAAATTATAGAAACCGGGCTTGCGATCGAACCCGGTTTTTACTTACTAGAAATAATTGGTTTAAGGCCGGAACCTTTGTAGGGAGAAATTAAAATTAGACTATTAGACCTATTGCAAAAAACAATCTATTCTATAATTAATAGTTAGCATTTTATTATGCTAGTTTTAGCAGCAGGTACGTAGTTGCGCTTCAGCGCTCTTTCCGAGATCCAAAAAGAGCGCTGAAGCGCAACTACGTACCTAAATTTAATAGACATCTTGCCAAAAAGATATCTGCGATCATTAAAGATTTATAGCAATCCTAAATGATTGATGAAGATTGGTAGCGGTAGTGGATGGTGCGTGCCTACCACCTATCTATCGGGGCAACCTGGATCTTTAAGAGCAACTACAAAAATTATCCAAATGATGGGAAGACTACTATATTATAAAAATATTAAGTTTTATTAAACACGAAAATTTCTCGTCCCACTTACTATTAAAATAAATAAGATAAATTTTTATGTTTGACAAATAAGCAGATGGCTATGCAATTAAGTAAGGGTGAGAGATTTAATCTCTCTCAAGAAGCACCGGATTTAAAAAAAATGGCGATCGCCCTCGGTTGGCAGGTAACGGAGGCAGGACAAAGCTACGACATTGATGTCTCTGCATTTATGCTAGGTTCGGACGGCAAATTACCTGACGATAATTTTTTTATCTTTTACAATAATCTGCAATCCTCTGACGGTTCGGTACTGCAATCGATTCCTGAAAACAACCCAGCTAAAGAAAATAAGACTATTTACGGCATTATCTTAGAAAAAGTTAATCCTGAAATTGTGGAAATAACTTTTGTTGTGACTATTCACGAAGCAGATAAAATCAATGCAAGTTTTAGGAATATCAGAAATAGTTTCATCAAAATTGTCAATTTGGATACCGGAATCGAACTTGTCCGGTATGAATTAACAGAGAGTTTTACACTAGAAACGGCTCTAGAATTTGGTCGTTTGTATAGAAAGAATGGAGAGTGGAGATTTCAGGCGGTAGGAGCAGGATATCAAGCTGGATTAAAGAGTTTTGTTGACAAGTATTGTAGGTGAAATAGCAATAACATTACTGCAAAGCAGCGATGAAAAAATATCGCCGACAGATTCTGATAGCAGCACAAAAACTCGCCGCCGGAGAAGAAATAAAAGGTAAACTTTAGTCGAGTTAGTTAATAGATGACAAAATGTGCTGGTAAGCTTCGATGGTTTTTCGGGCGATCGCCTCCCAGTTATAATACTTTTTGGCATACTCTTGGCCATTCAAGCCCCTGCGCTGCCTTTCCTGTGGTGCGAGGAGGGCTGATTCGATCGCGCGGGCGATCGCCCCTACCTCCAGAGGCACCACCCACCCAGCCTCCGCTTGCTGAATGTCATCCCAGATATAAACGCGATCGGAAATAACCACAGGTACACCCGCAGCCATCGCTTCTGCTACGGCAATACCAAAGTTTTCGTAATAAGAAGGCAACACAAATAAGTCAGCTTTTCTCAACATCTCAGCTTTTGAATCACCGCTAACAAAACCCGTTATTGTAGTAAATCTTTCTAAAATTGATTTTTTTATTTTGACTTTAATTTTGGCTTCGTAATCGGCATCTTGGGGATTAGAACCTGCTAAAATAAAGTTAAATTTTAGACCATCTTCTAAAATACTTTCCAGTGCCGTAATTAGCAATTCTAATCCTTTTTTAGGTTCGATTCGCGACATAAATAAGATGATTGGTATTTCCGAATCAGGCAATATTTCAGGGTAAGCATCTGCCGTCACCCCCAATGGAATTATCAAATCTTTTGGAACAGACATCTTGCCTGTGCTATCTAATAGTAAACAATCTTGTGGCACAGGCATCTTGCCTGTGCTATCCAAACCAAACCTTTCTGAAATTTTAGCTTCTTGCTTGCTAGTGAAATGAATTGCTGCCGCACCTGCTAAATTAGGTCGTTCTAAAAGTGTAGCATAAACCTGTTTTAAAAGCTTTTTCTTCTGCAAATCTGCGGGGTCAAGCATACCGCAGGGCCGGATAATATACGGTAACTTGTGCCCTCTGGCAATTGTCGCGGCGAAAGTAGTTACTGGCGAGAACAAAGCGTGAATGTGAGCGAGGTCAAATTGCCGCGCATTTTCATTCAACCACTGCAATAAACTCAGAGAAAACTTATATCTGCGAAACGGAGAACAGCGGAAATAAATAATCTCATAGCCGTTTTGTTTGATTGGTAGATTTAACGGCACATCTAAAGGATCTTGACCGATATCTCCGTTAGAATCTGTAGTTATAATTGTGACATCAATACCTTGGGAAGCGAGGGCGGCAGAAAGCCCCAATACCATTTGACTTGGGCCACCGTAGACGAGGGAAATTGAGGGGATAATTTGAAGGATTCGCATGATTAGCCCTTGGTCTTAATTGCGGTAGCTGGTTGTGTTATTATATAAAAAATTGCAAGATTTGCACTTTATACTAATTTAGGCGATCGGAGGCAAGTTATGCTGATTGGATTCAGCGTCGGCAACTACAAATCTTTTAAAGAAACTGTCACACTCAGCATGGTAGCTTCGTCAATTACGGAGGACGATCGAGAGCTTGACGAAAATAATGTATTTGAAATCAATCATAGATTAAAATTGCTAAAAAGTGCTGCTATTTATGGAGCAAATGCCAGCGGCAAAAGCAATCTTGTTGCTGCTGTTAACTTTATGAAGTGGTTTGTTCTCAACTCATCCAAAGAAACGCAAGTTTCAGAGGCGATCGATATTGAAGCATTCAGGCTAAGCACAGAGACAGAAAAAGAGCCATCATTCTTTGAAATAGTTTTCTTGCTAGAAGGCAAAAATTTTAGATATGGTTTTGAGATTAATTCTGAACAGGTTGTTGCTGAGTGGTTGTTTCAAAGTGATGAAGATTCAGAAACAATGCTTTTTGAACGGGATTTTGACAGCTTTATATTAGATGATTTCCCGGAAGGGCAAGGTATTAGCGATAAAACTAGAAACAATGCTTTATTTCTTTCTGTTGTCGCACAATTTAATGGTAAACTTTCTGGCAAAATCCTGCTGTGGTTCAGTAAAACTTTGCAATTGATATCAGGCTTGCAAGATAGGCAATACCGCAAGGAAACTTTAGAGTCTTTTGAGAACGATCGCCACAGGCATGATATTATTGAATTCATTAAAAAATTAGACTTGGGTATTGCTGATATCCAAATCACAAATCAACCTGTATTTATTATTTCCAATAATACAGCATTATATGGTAATTCCTACGGTAGTTTATATCCTATTTCTGAAAGCAAACCAGCCGTGAAAACAGTTCATCGGAAATATGATGCTGACGGTAAGCAGACTGCTATAGAAATATTCGATATTGAAAAGCATGAGTCTGAGGGAACAAACAAATTGTTTGCATTAGCAGGGCTGCTTCTCGATACTTTGAGGACAGGAAAGATTTTATTCATAGATGAACTTGATGCCCGACTACATCCGTTGATTACTCGTGAATTAATCTGCTTATTCAATTCTAACGAGACTAATCCCCACAACGCACAGCTTATATTCACGACACATGACACAAATCTGCTTAGCAGCAAGACTTTTCGCCGAGATCAAATATGGTTTACCGAGAAAGACAATAAGGGCGCTACTGATTTGTACTCTTTAGTAGAGTATAAAGTAGGAAAAGATGCCTCATTTGAACACGATTACATCATCGGAAAGTATGGTGCTATCCCTTTTGTTGGTAATTTCAAAGAACTTCTAGGTGAACTCTATGCCTAAAAAAAGTTCGTCCAGAAGAACTATTGATTACTCTAAAAGAAAAGTTAAAAATAGAAGATGGTTTTTAATCGTGTGCGAAGGTGAAAAAACAGAACCCAACTATTTTAGAAGTTTCGCGGTAGACACAAAGGTAATCAAGCTTGATATCAAGGGAGAAGGGAAAAACACGAGGAGTTTAGTAGAAAAAGCTATTGAGTTAAAAAATGACTCAGAATACGACGAAAGCGATCGATTTTGGTGTGTCTTCGATCGCGATATTAACGGTAAAAATTCTAACGACGCGCAAAATTTTAATGCAGCTATGACTCTTGCAAAAAATAACGGCATTAAAGTAGCGTACTCCAATGATGCTTTTGAACTTTGGTATTTACTACACTTCCATTTTTATAATACTGGAATTTCTCGCAAGGATTATCAAAATATGTTGACGAAGTTGCTCGGATACGAGTATCAGAAAAACAGTGAAACGATTTATGAGGAACTGAAAAACAAACAACAGGATGCGATTAAACACGCAAAACGGCTTTTAATGGAATACGATCGCCCTAATCCTGAAAGTGATAATCCTTCAACAACAGTGCATCTGCTAGTGGAAGAACTTAATAGTTTTATTCCTAAGAGTTGATGAATTTTGACACGATATACCTTAAATATACTTGGTATTAGCACAATTTGACTTCTTCCCATGAGTCTGTGTATCCCATACGCGAGATAAAATTTATCTGATCGGGCTAACCCAATGGTGTTGTGATACGATCGAGCAAGATTAATCATGCAGAATACCAAAAATGACTGTTCATTTTTAAGTAACTTTAGGAGTTGAATCAAAAATGGCTAAACAATCTCTCTCATTTATGCCGATCGCCATTTCGATGTTAGCCGCCATTGGTTATCCGACAACCAATGCAGCCGCTACCGCCGAAGTATCGCCATTACAGCCAACAGCATCAGCCATAACCGTCGCACAGAATCCCACTCCCAGCGACACGAATAAAAAGCTTCCTGACGTGCCGGCAAAGCTACAAGTGCCTGCTGGTAATGCTTTAATCTCCGAAGTGTCAGCCAAAGGCGTGCAAATTTACGTGTGTCAACCCAAAACTGGCGATCGCACTCAATTTGAATGGACATTAAAAGCACCGGAAGCTGATTTATTTAATGCAAGTGGCGCATTAGTTGGCAAACATTACGGTGGCCCAACTTGGGAGTATACTAAAGACAAGAGTAAAGTCGTTGGCGAAGTAAAAGAACGTGTAGATTCGCCCGATCGCACTACCATTCCTTGGGTGCTACTAAGTGCCAAAAGCAATGAAGGTAACGGTTTATTTAGCAAAGTTACCTATATCCAGCGCGTCAATACTAAAGGTGGCAAAGCCCCAGCTACCGGATGCGATTCTTCAAAACAAAATAGCACTACCCGCGTGGATTACACAGCAGATTACTACTTCTTTGCTGCCAATAAGTAATACGCTTGTTAAAAGGTTTTGCGGCAAAAGAAGCGTTTGGTTTATTTGCACGAATCCTTGAATAACCCAGGTGCGTCGCTATGAGATTGTTGATATGTAGTTAGGAATTTTTCATGGCGACACACCCTACGACTTCTATCTTCTGCTACAAAAGTTGTTTGTAAAAGTCCAATAACTGCTCAGCTAAGGCTTGATTTGTATAACTTGTCATAACTTTATGATAACCCCGATCGCCCAAATCAACAGCAAAATCCCGCGCTTCCATCAATTGCTGCAAACAATCGCGCAAAATCCCTGCATTTCCCTCTGGGAAGACTAACCCCGCATCGCCGATAACGTGGGGAATTTCGCCGCAATCGGAACCGATAACCGGGATTTTACAAGCCATCGCTTCAATTAAAACATGACCGAATTGTTCTTTCCAGCCCACGGTAGTCAAAGTTTTGAATTTATAGCTGGTTTGCGAGGGCAATACCAAACAGTTCATTAAGTTAATGTAAGGTGGAATTTCTTCATGGGAAACGCTTTCTACCCAGATTATTCGATCGCTGATGCCCCATTCTCTACATTTTTCTTCCAAGTGCGATCGCAATTTTCCTTGTCCTACTAACAACCACTTCCAAGAAAGTTGTTTCAATCCTGCTAATGCTTCAGCTAAAGTTAGCAGTCCTTTTTCTTCGACAAATCGCCCTACAAATCCTACCACAAAATCTGTTGGTTTAATGCCAAATTTTCTAGATAACTCAATATCTTTAGCAGCAGGCACAAACAATTTTTCATCTACTCCAAGTTGGGGCATTACTGCCATTGCACCTGTGTAGCCCCGCTGGTGCAAAATTTTAGAGCCATCTAAATTGCCGGCAATAATTCCGTCGGTATTCTGAAGATTGCAATTTTCTAATAGGGAAATAGGCCATTTCAATTCATAGGATAGATTCCACCAGGTAAATAATATATTTTTGGCTTGGAGTTTGAGTAATTTATTGAGTATAATTAATTGGCTGTAGGCTAGGGATTTTGAACCTTGTTCGACTTGGATAATCTGCGGTTTGAATTTCTGTAAAAGTCTAATTATATCTGTACCAAATGTTAGCAAGCCTTGATTGTTTTGACTAAAATTGGAGATGGGAACTATTTTAAATGAGTCTTCTTGATAAAATTCGGTTTCGATGATTTTATTTTGTACGCCTCCGGGTTTCCAGCGTCGTGGCACTACAATTGTTACTTCAATATCGGGTTCTAGGTTGGCTAATATTTTGAATTTTTCCCGATTTATGTCAACTATATAGGTGTGGCTGGCAACGAGGATTCTCATTTATTGGGAATGGGGAATGGGGCATTGGGAATGGGGCATTGGGAATGGGGCATTGGGCATCGGGCATCGGGCATTGCGAATTAATTCATAAATTATTTAGGGTTGATTTTGTCTTGATTTGTGTAAATTTGTCCGTCATTCCAGAGCGATTTGATGAGTGTTATGAGGGCACTGATAAAACCGAGGATATAAAAAGCAAATCTAGTGATAATTTTTAGGGGCGATCGGCTTTTATGACAAGGTGGATGCCCCAAAACGTGGCAGTCAAAGAGTTTGGCAAAAAATCGCAGGCATTGAAAGACGGTTAAATTTTTCAATCCCATCAGGAAGTGGTTGTGATAAAATGTGGTTTGATATTCGATCGATCGCGTGCTGACATCGTGACATCCGCCGCTTTCTTCCCCCAAGTGAACTAAACAAGCACTGGGATCGTACCAAATTTTCATGCCAGTCGATCGCAATCTCAAACAAAAATCCGACTCCTCCCGCACCGCACTCCCTACAAACCGCTCGTCAAACGTCAAACCCCACTCGGCAAAAACCTGACGGCGAAACGACATATTGCAGCCTCTAGCCGAGAGTACCTGCTGCGGTTTGACTGTATGCACCAAATCGATAAAATACCAAGCAATGCCCGGATCCATGGCTTCTGGGGGCAAAAAGTCGATCGCCAAATCGCCTCCAGAATTACCCAGTTTCATTCTGTCAAAAACCCTGCCCGCCACACATCCCACATCCGGTTTTGCTAAATAATTATCAGCATGAGCGGCTAAAAAACCATCCGGCAATTGTACATCATCATCAATAAATAAAATAATCTCTCCCACAGCGCGCCGCACAGCATAATTTCGAGCTCCCGGTAAACTCGCCCAATCTACCGGAAACCACCGAATTTTCCCCGCAGTTGCCAATTCCTCTAAATAAACTTGAGTTTCCGATTCGTGAGTGCGAGTTTGATCGATTACCAGCACTTCAAAATTCGGGTAATTTTGCCGAATCGCGTCAGCCAATGTCTCTCGCAGGGGTTGCTCGCGGTTGTAGGTAGGTATCACAACAGAAATCATCATTCGCAGTTGCCACTTTAATTATTTCTCTAAACGCCAAAGCCACACATCGCCCGGTGGGTAAATTGGTGTAATTTTATATTTTTGCACTTGTTCTAATTCAAATCGCAATAGCTCGGTGCTTCTGTAGAGAAATACATCGCTAAAACCATCAGGAATTTTAACTTGCTCGGGTTTCACTGCTAGCAAAAGCTCTACTTGCGGCTTCAGCAAATAGCTGACAGACAGTATTTTTCCGGTGAGGTTGTTGCCTCCGTGACAAATCACTAAAGGTTTTTGGGCTTGATTGACAATCGCCGCTACTGCGGGATTGTATTTAGTGCTAGAAGGATACTTGTTCCACCAAAGTTGTGACTGTGAGCTGACGGCACAAGAAACTATTTCACTCGATATTAGGGCTATTAAACCGAGCTGCCAGAGTTTTTGTCGTGGATTGTTGGCGGTGGTAATTTTAGCGCTAAAGAGGTAGGCAACAGCTAGCTGGATTCCTAAAAGATAGGGAACTAGATAGCGATCGGCAATGCCTCCCACTGCTATCAATACTATCGCTGTAATTCCGATCGCTGTCAAGACCAACAGCCAAACTCGTTTGGGAGTTGAGTAGCAAAGCAAGTAGATTGAATGTGCGATCGCTAATATTAATATAACTGCTACAATCAGTCTGATTGAATCAGTAGTATTGCTCGAACCTAATTTGATGATTCCACCCGCCCAATGGGTGTCAATAAAAGTTCTACAGGTGATAATAATCAAAGGTTTAAGTGAAGATAGGGCCGAAAGAGAAAGATGGGGCAAACCTACTGTTGCAGCGATTCTGGGCGAGTTATCAACTAATACGAAAATCCAAGGAGCGAAAATGAGTGTTGCTGCCGCTGAAGCTAGTAAATAAGCAATTAATGTTTGGCGAACACGCCAATTTTCAGTGATAATTACGTAGATACCGTGGGCTAATATTACTATAAAAAATAATAAACTACAATACAGTCCTACAGTTAGGGCGATCGCATAAATCAACCAAACGCCTTTGCTCAATTTCGATGTAGATTTAAATGTAGATTTAAATGTAGATTTAAATGTGGCGGTAGATTTTTGTAGGGCGATCCTCTTCGTTGGCGCAGCCCCCGTAGGGGCGGGCTTCGCTAACGCCCGCAGCAGAATGGCATTCGACAGCAAGACGAGGACAGCAAACATCATGTACGGCCTTGCCTCTTGCGCGTACAAGACGTGAAAAGGCGACACAGCCATGATTGTCACAGCCATCCATCCCGCACGTGCAGAGCGAAATAATTCCCAGCACAGCCAATAAACGCTCGGAAAAATCAACAAACTCATCCAAGCTGAAAGACTTCTCACAGTTGCCACTTCCGGGCCGAACCACTGCACCCAAAATCTGGCTAAAATAAAATATAGCGGCGGTAGTTGAGGTTCTTCTGTAGCTAAACCTTTAACTGTATCCAACCAACTTTTTTCGGGATTTATCTGCTGGTATTTCCGCTGCAAATCTTGAACGCTAATTGTTTTTCCTTGAAAATCTTGCTGTACCATTTCCGTCCAGGTGTAGCCAGAAATTCGCAGCGAGGTGATAGATTCGTCGAAGGAGTAGACTTTGCGATCGAGGTTTGTAAATCTAAAAAATATCCCCGTTATTAATATGACGACAATTAAAATTTTTAACCAAGTTTGGTGTAACCGCCCATTTTTAATTGATTTGCTGTTCATAAAATCAGAAATGGGGAATTGAAGAAAGAAGAAGTTAGTTGTTTAGTCTATAAGTAATAAGGATGAGGGAATAAGCATGAGAAAGTGGTTTCAATATCCCCTATATTTTACTAGAGGATTCTTGCCATTGGTGTCAACTCAATCTCAAGCTTAGTCTTAGCCTAATGTCGATCGCCGAGAGCTAGATCCCCCCTAACCCTCCGTAGGTACGTTGTTGGGCTTTAGCCCTCTTTAGATATACGCCTAAAGAGGGCTAAAGCCCAACAACGTACCTAGAGAGATACACAGGATTTCAGACTCAAGTTGACACTTCCCTCTTCCTTCTTCCTTCTTCCAACTGTCAACTGTCAACTGTCAACTGTCAACTGTTAGATAGCGATGTGTTGCTGAACGGCTAAGACTAAATTTTCAGTCCAGAAGTTAGCTAAGTCGGCGCTGGCAGCTTCCACCATAACTCGGATTAGCGGTTCAGTGCCAGAAGCGCGAACCAAAATCCGTCCCTGTTCTCCCATTGCAGTTTTAGCGCGATCGATCGCCTTTTGCATGGGTTCGCACTCGTGCCATCTTAAGCGTTTTTCGCGATCGTCCACCCGCACATTTACCAACAACTGCGGATATGTTTGGAAACTGTCACTTACCAATTGTGACAAAGATTCCCCTGACTCACGCACCAGCGAAGCTATATGCAAAGCTGTCAACAAACCATCGCCACTAATACCGAAATGCGGACAAAGAATGTGCCCCGACTGTTCGCCGCCCAACATCGCACCCGTGCGCTGCATTTCAGCGTGAACGTGCTGATCTCCGACGTTTGTTCTAGTTAGTTTGCCCCCCAATTCTTCCCAAGCTCGCTCGAAGCCCAGGTTAGCCATTACAGTAGAAATAATTAAATTATCCGGTAACTGTTCGGAGGCGCGCAATTGCTGGCCCCACAGATAAAGAATGTAATCGCCGTCAATCGATCGCCCTTTGTTGTCAACACCCAAAACTCGATCGGCATCACCGTCAAAAGCAAATCCCAAATCAGCCTGGTGTTCCAAAACCGCCGCTTGCAAACTGTCGAGATGAGTAGAACCGCAGTTAACATTAATGCGAGATCCATCAGGAGAATTGTGCAAACAGATCACATCCGCCCCCATTTGCTCAAACACCGCCGGCGCCAAACCAGCAGCAGCCCCCCAAGCCAAATCCAAAACCACCCGCATTCCCCGCAAATTCATCTGTTGCAGCGAATCTGAGAGAGAATCAGCATAATCTTTAATCAACTCCGGGCGGTGGTAGTGATGCCCCAAAGCCAAGCTAGCAACCGCAACCTTAGCCCCTCGGATTCCCGCTTCGATTTGTTCCTGCAAATGCTGAGACAGCTTTGACCCGTTGGGGCCGAAAAACTTAATCCCATTGTCTTCTGGGGGATTGTGGCTAGCCGAAATCATCACTCCGCCCACAGACTGCGAAATGCTTGCCAGATAAGCAACGCAGGGAGTGGGACACAAGCCCAAATTCCACACTTCCAAACCGGCGGCTGTCAAACCAGCCGACAGTGACATTGCCAGCATATCGCTGGAATTTCTGCTGTCTTGTCCCAAAATCACAGGGCCCTGGTTGGGGGCATTTTGGCGTAGAACTTGCCCAGCCCAGAATCCAACTTGCAGCGCTAGGGGTGCAGTCAGCAATTCTCCAACTTTCCCGCGAATTCCGTCGGTGCCGAAAAGTTTTGTATTTGGTAGGGAGAGGGTATTTCCCAGCAAAATCGTATCGCGTTTGACTGGTTGTACCGAGTTAGTAGCCGAAAACTCGCTGCCGCGATGGCGCGAAGGTGTCTGAACCATATTCACTCCTTTAGGAATATTCACACTCACACTTTGCAGTTCATGTTACAACTGAAAGATCTTTTTTTCAGCGTAAAGTTAATTTATTTCGAGGATTTCTCAGGAAACTTGCTTTGACAGGCTACGGAGCAAGTTTAACTTCTTCAGAAAAATTTGTATGGTATCTAAGGGAAAAACTTTTATGGGGCGCGCCAAGAGGATCGTGGCGATCGCTCTTGGGGACGCTTCCACACGGATTTGAGACGATCGACCCCACGGATAAATTCGGGGGAAGAGAGGATTTTCGATTTTCGATTTGGGATTGATTCCACGGATAAATCACGTGGCGGGTACCACCTGTGAAATTCGCTTGTCAGCAACTGCGGGTATAGAAGGTTAATGCTGTGTTGCCATATACTTTTTGGCGGCAAATTTCTAGGCCGGGTATCGGTTGGGTCGATCGCTCCGGGCTGTGTTCGATCGCGATTTCGCCATCAGGTGCTAGCATTTCTTGGCTGGCGATCGCGTTCAACACAGGTTCGTACAAGTCGCTGGCGTAGGGCGGATCGAAATAAATGCGATCGAATTGCTGTGGTGATAGTGAGGCTAATTTGGCGATCGCATTTCCCCGCAGAATTTGGAACGTTTGCGAAGAGTCTGCTACTTGCTCCCAATTTTCGCGGATAATCGCACAAGCATTTGCCGACTGTTCGATGCCGGTGACACTCAAAGCCCCGCGACACAAGGCTTCTGCACCCATCGAACCGCTGCCGGTACAGATATCGAGCCATTTGCAATCTGCGATCGACCCTTGCCAAATATTAAATAAAGCCTCTCTCACTCGCGCCAGAGTCGGGCGAGTTGCCAGTCCCGGCAGAGTTTTTATTTGGCGGTTTCCGTAGATTCTGATACTCATACAATTTTAGAATTTAAATTTTAGTATTTGTAGGGTGCGTCGCCATTAAAAATCCCTAAATTCAATGAACAATCTCATAGCGACGCACCTTACACTTCGGGCTAGTGGAAACAAACTACCAACTCGGTGAGTACCACTAATTTTTATAAATTATATTATAATTTGACCAAAAATGGAATTTGGAGCCGACAAAGCAGCTCCATTCTTTTGGGAAAATCGTATTATTTAAAACCCAGACTTAACAGTATTTTCTGCTTGATTAGATTCAGGTACTGGTGTCTGGGCTTGTTTGACACATAATACAGCATTGCTGACTACCAGTGATACTAACACCACTTTAACAGGAAACGAAACAGGAGGAGTATTCATAAATTTATAATTGGTAATTAGTAATTAGTAATTGGGAATTGGGAATTGGGAATTGGGAATTAGTAATTAGTAATTGGGAATTGGTAATTGGGAATTGGTAATTGGGAATTGGGAATTGGTAATTGGGAATTGGGAATTGGGAATTGGGAATTGGGAATTGGGAATTGGGAATTGGGAATTGGGAATTGGGAATTGGGAATTAGTAATTAGTAATTGGTAATTGGGAATTGGGAATTGGGAATTGGGAATTGGGAATTGGGAATTGGGAATTGGTAATTGGGAATTGGGAATTGGGAATTGGGAATTGGGAATTGGGAATTGGGAATTGGGAATTGGGAATTAATTCCGAAGTTTGGGCAACCACCGAGGATTGCCCTAGGGAATAACAACTATCAAAAGTTGTTGATAATCATCGGTTGGGTTTGCCGCGCCGGAGGAGATGCCGGTACAGGAGCAGGATAAGGTTGTGGATAAACCGGATAACCTGGTTGCGGATATCCAGGTGCAGGTGGATATGTTGGTTGTTGATAAATTGGCTGTTGATTGGGTTGTCCGGGATATTGAGGTACAACATTAGGTTGTCCGGGATATTGAGGTGCAGCATTTCCGGGAAAACTTTCAGGAGAACCAGCAGTTCCTTGGGGAAATTGCTGTTGATTTTCTGGGAGATTTTGAGGATAAGATGGAATTCCCAAGATGCCTTCAACAGCGCGGCGGAGAATTGGTCTCAGGGGAATTGCTAAACTCATTTCGGCGCTTGAGCCGATCGCCATTACAGACAGCGTTCCGACAATAGCTAGTTTTCCGAATCCTTTTTGCAGTTGGTGTTGAGCAATCATGGTTTGTCTTCCTTGTCAAGTGATTTTAGATTAGAGGTTTTAGATTTTAGATTGAATTCATAGATGAGTATGGGTATTCAACTAAAATCTAAAAGTTAAAGCGTTGGTGAATAGATAGATGCAGCCGAGAACTAAGGCATGGGGCGAGAATTGGGCGCGTTGCCGTATTGATTCCGGTTTTTTTGTTTGTGGTTGTTTGTGGCTGCTTGCTTAACTGTTGATACTTTCCCACAAGCCAAAAGCAAGGGCTACGGAAGAATCGGGAGTTAAGCAAGGAGTTAAGAATCTCGATAAATACCGAAACTTAGGATTTATTTCATCGCACCCAAAACGAGACATCGCGGCGGCCGTTAACAGAAGTTCCAAACTGGGTAACGTTGACATTGTTGCAGTTGAATTCCCCGAACAAACCGCGATTTCCTTGGTTGCTACCTCGAACGGCGATTGTCCCGTTACCGTTAACTCTTTCAACTACTCCAATGTGTCCGTGAGTGCGATCGGCACCGGGGAATGAAGACTGCATAACAACGACTGCACCGGGTTGAGGCCCAACTTGACGGAAGCCGTTACGTTGCAACACTGAACCGTAATCTTTGGCACTCCAAACATAGGGAGGACGCAGTTGAAAACGATTGTTTGCGTAGTGTACGCACTGGCAAAATTGCGCGGCTGCGGCTGGTTTGATATTGGATAAACTCGCAGTTACGACTGTGCTAGCGGCGGCGAAAGCAGTTAACAAAGCTAGAGAAATTTTGGAGGAAGAAGTAAATAATTTCATGGTTGATTCCTTGTTTGTTTGCGGTTGTTTGCTTAACTGTTGATACTTTCGCAGAATCGCAAAAAAACCGAAACGCCAGAAGCGGGACTTAAACAAGGAGTTAAGGAAGAGTCAGAAATATTTTTGTCAAGCCTTTGCTCGGAAAGGGTTTCAGGCGTTATAAAATTTAAGAGGCGCAGTTTGTTAACTCCGGCTTCTGGCGAGTCGATCGCAAATTCCGATTAATTCCGGCGTACACCCCATCTCTCGCGAGGTTTTCCCTCGCCAACCGCCGTCTCAAGCGGAGTGCGCGTGCTAACAGAGAGCCCGATTTAAAATCTAAAATCTAAAATCTAAAATCTAAAATCCAAATGAATGTACCCAAAGCAAGGCGCGATCGCGGCAGAATACTTACAGACAAAGGATGGAAGAAAATCTGGGACGCGATTTATCTCAAATTTACCGATCGCCCCAGCTTGCAAACCATCTCTGAACAAACCGATCCTGGACTTAATCGAAATTCTCCGTCTTTCGTCTCGACGGATACGGTGTCTAATATATTGAACCGGCGAGCCCCCGCTGACACAGCCAAAATGGAGAGTTTGTTTGCAGCTTTTGGACTGCGACTCGAATCTGACGATCGCACTTCCGGGGATATTTCCGGCAATCTCGCGCCCGCGCCCACTCCTCAAACCCGGCAAAATTGCAGCGAATTGCCGGATATTTCGGGGTTTTTCGGTCGCCGGGAAGAACTGGGTTTCTTGAAAAACTGGATTTCGGGCGATCGCTGTCGGTTAGTTGCGATCTTCGGGATGGGCGGAATTGGTAAAACTGCACTTTGCGCGCAATTAGCCAAGCAAATTCAAAACGAGTTTGATTTTGTCATCTGGCGGAGTTTGTCGAATCAGCCGAGTTGTCAAGATTTGGCGATCGGCTTAATTCAATTTATCTGCGACTGTCAGGGCAAAAAATTGCCAGAAAACCTCAGTGACGGCATTTCCGTTCTGATTGAATATTTGCAAGCGCACCGCTGTTTAATCGTGCTTGACGGCGTGGAAACGATCTTAGATACGGGCGGTTTTGCTGGCAAATATCGATCGGGCTACGAAGATTACGAAAGGCTGTTCAGACAAATAGGAGAATCCAACCATCAAAGCTGTTTATTGCTTACCAGTTCGGAAAAATCTAGAGACATAGCTATGTTGGAAGGTCAAACTCGTCCCGTTCGATCTTATAAACTCACAGGTTTAGACAATATGGCCGCGCGGGAAATTCTGACAGAAAGAGGCTTAATTCAAGAAAAACAATGGGACGAATTAATTGACTGTTATGCCGCTCATCCTTTAGCCCTGAGGATTGTTTCAGCAATGATTTTAGAGTTATTTAATGGTAAAAGTTCAGAGTTTATCAGAGAAAATACCGTATTTTTAGGTCAAATTAACCATATTTTATCGCAGCAATTTCAGCGACTTTCGGTATTAGAAAAAGATGTAATCAAGCAGTTGGCTACGGCGGGAGCACCAATGGATCTAGCTCAATTGCGCGGCGGACTTTCTGAACCGGTTAAAACATCGAATTTGATGGAAGCGCTGGAATCTCTGGGATGGCGATCGCTAATTGAGAAAATCACAGTCAGCGGCAATGTCGCTTTCACGTTACAGCCGGTGGTGAGGAAATATGCGATCGAGCGATAGGTATTAGCTGGTACGATATGCTGCGAGATCGTAATTTTAGGATTGGGATAGCGATCGCAAATCATTAAGGATTGCTATACACCTTTTGAAAAAAAAGCAGGTATGTAGTTGCGCTTAAGCGCTCTTCCCGCAAATCTTAAAATTAATTGAGGTATGAGGTACGTAGTTGCGCTTAAGCGCTCTTCCCGCAAATCTTAAAATTAATTGAGGTATAAGGTATGTAGTTGCGCTTAAGCGCTCTTCCCGCAAATATTAAAATTAATTGAGGTATGAGGTATGTAGTTGCGCTTAAGCGCTCTTTCGGCAAATATTAAAATTAATTGAGGTATGAGGTATGTAGTTGCGCTTAAGCGCTCTTCCCGCAAATATTAAAATTAATTGAGGTATGAGGTATGTAGTTGCGCTTCAGCGCTCTTTCGGCAAATATTAAAATTAATTGAGGTATGAGGTATGTAGTTGCGCTTCAGCGCTCTTTCCGACGTTTGATAGTCAACATATTTTTGACTGTGTTAAGAAGTCCGTAATTTGGGATTTAGCGCTCTTTCCGATATCCCCAAAAGAGCGCTAAAGCGCAACTACGTACCTGGATTTAATAGACATTTTGCAAGATATCTATTACCTAAGCAGCAACTTTTGTTCTCACCAGACTGACAAAATTTGACAGCATATGCAATCCCGTACTCGAAGACTTTTCCGGGTGAAACTGCACCGCCATCAGATTATCTTTAGCGATCGCCGCCGTCACATTTTGACTTCCGTGAGTCACCATAGCCGATCGCACTTTCAAATCAACCGGATCGACATAATAAGAATGCACGAAATAAACCCAAGGATCGGAGGGTAAACCTTCCCACAGCGGTTGATTCGGCTGAGCAAATTCTAATTGATTCCATCCCATGTGCGGAATTGTCAGCCCCGGTTCCGACTGAAACCTGCGGACTTTGCCCGAAATAACGCCCAAGCCTGGTTCTACGCCTTCCTCCGAACTTTCAAACAGGATTTGCAAACCCAAACAAATGCCTAAAAAAGGTTTTCCCGAGGCGATCGCACTTTTTATCGGTTCTATCAAATTGCGCGATCGTAAATTCTGCATTGCCGGATCGAAGGAACCCACTCCCGGCAAAACCACCGCATCAGCCTGCTCGATGATAGCAGGAGAATCCGTAATTTTTGGCACTGCACCCACATTTTCCAAGCCTTTACAGACAGAGTGCAGATTGCCCATGTCATAGTCCACTACTGCGATGACAGACATTGACTTACTTGCCTTATATTATCAATATCGCTATTATTGCATACAATCAGTCATTAGTCAGTTGTTATTAGTTATTGGTTATTGGTTATATGTTGCTGCCAATTCCCAATTCCCAATTCCCAATTCCCAATTCCCAATTCCCAATTCCCAATCATTTATGACAACAAAATTTTTATTAACATCATTTGATACTTGGCTTCCCCATCAGAAATCCAACTCTTCCGACGATTTATTAGCCAAAATTTCCCAAATTCAATCTTTGCCTGATTCGCTAACTTTTTTGAGAAAACTGCCCGTAGATTTTCAGGAAGCGCCGAATTTGGCGATCGCCCAAATCAACCAAATCCAACCCGAAACCATTATCTGCTGCGGCATGGCCGAAAGCCGGGAAAAATTAACCGTAGAATCTTGCGCTTGCTGCGATACAGACATTCTGAAAACAAAAGTCAATCTCGAACCGCTAGTCGCTGATTTATGCACCACAGAAATCAGTTACGAAGCCGGAAAATATGTTTGTGAAGCTCTCTATTACGCAGTTTTAAAACATATTCGCAATGCTCAACTTCCCGCTAAATGTATTTTCGTCCACGTGCCAATTTTAACATTAGAAAATTCTGACAAAATTGTCGGCGATTTTTTATCTATTGTCAATCGCCTAACAATTAACCACTGTCAACTGACAACTGACAACTGACAATTGCCAATTGCCAATTGCCAATTGCCAATTGCCAAGTTGTTAACCGCCGTAATTCCAGCCCGTCGTTTCTAATAGCAACGGATCGCCCTCGCGATGAACACCGGCACCGATAACTTCACCGACATAAACCGTGTGATCTCCGTGTTCCACAGCACCAACAACATTGCACTCAATGTAACCCAGAGTATCCGAAATAATCGGACAACCGGTTTCGGCGCCTAGATAAAATTCTACATCCTCAAATTTATTGCCAACGCGGCGCTGCTGCTTGAAGAATTTCTGGGCTAACTCTTTTTGTCCAGCTTCCAGGAAACTCAAAGCAAACACACCGCTAGCTTTGATCATGGCGTGGGATTTGGAGTCTTGCTTGACGCAGTTGACGACTAAGGGAGGGGTAAAGGAAGATTGCATCACCCAGCTAGCGGTGAAACCGTTGACTTCTTCCCCGTCTTTGACACCGCAAATGTACAATCCGTGAGGGATTTTGCGGAGGAGGGTCTTTTTAGCTTGTTCGTCTAGCACGGGCTTACCTGTCGATCGATAATTCTACACCGCCCAGTTTACCAATGTCCCGTCCACAAACCCAACTGTCTTAAGGGCGATGCGCCACACGGAGAATCTTGAGATTGCCAATATTAGTTTTTTCACAACCAAATTTTCTGCTTGCCACAATATTTATTTTTATTAACTTAAATTGAGTTTTTCCGATGTTTTGACAACCAACTATATACTATGTTAAGACTTTAGCTATTAATCTTAGAATCTAAACGCAGTCACTCAATTAGTTAACAAAACCGGAGATAATTCGATGACAGAATCGTTTAAACGGAACTTTGGTTTAGGTCTTGTAGCAGTCAGTATATTATCTCTAATTTGTTTCGGCATAATAGGGATTGGCAGAGATGGCCAGCTAAATGCTGACGGTTCTGTACTTTACGCTGCTGGGCGTGCTTGGCTGAAGGGTTTAAATCCCTACAACCACGATATGCTGACTCAGAGTGTAGCGACAATAAAAGAAATTGACACGCTTCAAGATGCGGCTTTCTTTTATCCTCCTCAATCAGCCGCATTGTTTATGTTTGTCGGTCTTTTCGATTACCCTGTTGCCAAATTCGTTTGGCTATTACTCAACTTGCTGTCAATCGCAGCTATTATTGCGATGACAGTTCGCACCATCAACCAACATCAAAATAACAGTCAAAATCAACTCGGCAGTTTGGTGATGGCTGCGATGATTATCGGCAACCCATTCACTGCCCACGTTGTGTGGATGGGTCAAACTTCTTTGATGGCTTTTGCCGGGACAATGGCTGCTTGGTTCTTCAGCCAACGGCAAAAATTTGTATTGGCAGGTATCTGTTTGGGTATAGCCAGTTTTAAGCCGCAACTATGCTTATTGCTGGGTATTTGGTTTTTGCTAGAACGGAACTGGAAAATATTAGCTGTAGCCTTGGCAACGGTTATAATTATGAGCGCTTACCCATTGGTGCTGTACGGCGGGCCAGTTGGGATGCTGGCAGCATGGCATCAAGGAATTCTAGACAGCTATAGTTCTTTGCCTTTCAATCAACCGGGGTTTCAAGATAAAGTTGGTATGGAAAGTCTTTTCGCTTCTTTAGGCTTGAAGGTACCGGCTATCAAGATTGTGGCAGTAATTTTAGCGGTTGTGCTGTGGGTGTTTCGCAATAGAATTAATCGCGAAGATGTGTTGGCTCTGCTGATGGGTATATCCTTCACCTTTCTGGGATATACTCACGTTTACGATTATGTAGGTTTGTTCCCGATTCTGACTTCGCTGTGGCTGTATTGCAGCAATAACCGCAAAGCTTTGCTCGGCAGTATTGCCTTAGTTTTTCTGCTCTTTTTTCCGAGACGGATATTTTTAGCAGCGGGTTTGCCTTTTTTGATTCACTGGAGAACAATTGTTGTTTTAATTCTAGTAGTTGGTGTTGTTCTATTCAGCATGAAATCTAAATCGAGTGAGGGATTGCAACAAGAAATTGCTTGATTTTGGGTCGAGTTACCAGTGACGATATTTTTAACTGTCCACTGGCGACTCCCTTGCTCAAAACTCTCAAACAACTCCGTGCTTTTTAAACCAATCTTGCAGCTTTTTCCAAGCATCATTGGCTTCTTTTTCCCGATAAGTGGGGCGATAGTCGGCGTTAAAACCGTGGGGTGTATCTGGATAAAGCACAATTTCGGAACCGCTGGTACCAGTTTTGAGAAGTTGTTGCATTTTCTCGACTGTATCGTTGGGAATTAAGTCATCTTTGCCACCGTAAAGCCCCAATACTGGCACTTTCAAAGTTGCTGCAAGGTCGATCGGCTGTTTGGGAGTCAAAGGCGTAGAATCGCTAGCCAAACGCCCGTACCAAGCCACGCCAGCTTTGACTTTCGGGTTGTGGGCGGCGTACAGCCACACAATTCTGCCACCCCAGCAAAATCCGGTAATCCCTAACTTATCAATATTGCCCTTGGCTGACTTTTGCGCCCAATCGACGGTAGCATCTAAATCGGACATGACTTGAGCGTCGGGAACTTTCGAGACAACTTTACTGACAATTTCTTGAATGTCGGTGATTTTAGAAACATCACCTTGACGGGCAAACATCTCTGGGGCGATCGCCAAATAACCTAATTTAGCAAAACGGCGGCAAATATCTTGGATGTGCGCGTGAACCCCGAAGATTTCTTGAATCACTAAAATGACTGGAAAATTGCTACCGCTGGCCGGCATTGCCCTGTATGCTGGAATCTGCCCGTCTTTCACGGGGATTTTAACTTCACCTGCAACTAAATTCGTTGCATCTGTGGTAATAGTTGCCAAAGAAATAGGATGAACTGCTAATGCAAATCCGGCGGTTAATGCGGTGACAGTGATAAATTGTCTGCGAGTTAAATCTTTCATTGGTAATGGGGAATAGGGAATAGGGAATAGGGCATTGGGCATTGGGAATGGGGCATTGGGCATTGGGAATGGGGCATTGGTTATTGGGAAGAAGGCCCGCGCCGGGCATTGGGCATTGGGTATAGGGCATTGGGTATAGGGAATAGGAACCAACCAATAACAAATAACCAATAACAAATAACCAATAACAAATAACCAATAACAAATAACCAATAACTACTGACGAAATAGCCGATCGTGCTCTGGATGGTACAAGCGCGATCGCCCTTGGGCCTCTTTTCCCAAAGCCGGACTAATCACATACATCGTCGTTCTGATCAAATTATGTTCGCGAGTGGCGATCGCCATTTTGTCAAGAGGAACCAGCACAATCTTCTCATCAGGCCAGCCCAACCGATAACAAATCGCCACAGGCAAATCAGACGGGTAATGTTCCATCAACTTAGCTTGAGCCTGTTCGACGTGGCGGGCGCTCAAATACAGACACAAACTCGCTTGATGAGCCGCTAAACTAGCTAATTCTTCACGTTCTGGTACTTCAGTTCTGCCGCTAATTCTGGTCAAAATAATTGTCTGCACAACTCCGGGAACTGTCAACTCAATTTTAAGTTTAGCCGCCGCAAGTTGGAAAGCGCTAATTCCCGGAATTACCTCAAAAGCAATTCCCGCTTCAGCCAAAGCGTGCATTTGTTCGCCGACTGCGCCGTAGAGACAGGGATCGCCCGAATGCAGTCGGACGACGCTTTTGCCGGCTCGCACTCGATCCACCATCAAAGGTACAATCTCTTCGAGAGTCTTATCTGCCGTTTGGATAACTTCAGCATCCGCGCGCACCCCCTCTAAAATTTGCTTTGGAACTAGGGAATCGGCAAATAATATGACATCGGCCTGGGCCAGCAATTTTTGAGCCCTAACAGTCAACAAATCCGGGTCTCCGGGGCCTGCACCTACAATGTATACGCCTGGAATTAGGGATTGAATCTCTGTCAAACTCATTGCTGATAAAAAATTTGCGAAATTTACTGGCGTTTCCGGATGCACCTATTTTGGTTGGAAGTAAGGGATGGTAGATGCACCCTGGTTTTGAACCCTAGAGACTAACGTCTCTGGGGTTTTTTATTGATCCTCTGGGGATTTGGGAGCAACCTTTGTGCGATCGCCCGTGGCTGATACAACATCTGGCAAAGGTCGATCGAGCAAATAAAGCCAAGCCAACCCGCCAAAACCTAACACAATCCCAGTCAAACTTACCATCTGCGCCGTCCGCAGCGGCCCGAACATCAAACTATCAGTTCGCAACCCTTCAATCCAGACTCTACCGCAACTGTAAGCTGCGATGTAAACCAAAAACAAAGCACCTGTTTTTAACCTAATTTTGCCCTGCAAATCGCGGAAAAACAAAGTCAGCAGCAACCCAAATACTGTCAAATTCCACAGAGATTCGTAGAGAAAAGTGGGATGGAAGTATTCAAAATTAGCATAGGCGATCGGGCGACTGTTTGCCGGAATATAGAGTTTCCAGGGCAAATCCGTAGGACTGCCAAAAGCTTCGGAATTAAAGAAATTTCCCCAACGTCCGATCGCCTGACCAAGAATTGCCGAAGGTGCGATCAAATCGGCCAATTGCCAAAAAGAAACTCGCTGGATTTTCGCAAAAATCAAAGCTGCGATCGTGCCGCCCAAAATTGCGCCGTGAATGGCAATTCCGCCTTTCCAAATCGCAATAATATCTTCAGGTCTCTGGGCGTATTGCTGCCACTCAAAAGCCACGTAATAAATTCTAGCGCAAGGAATAGCGCCCAGAACCAGCCAAATTGCTAAATCGCCCAGCAATTCCGGGTTAACGCGGCGTTTTTCGGCCAAATATTGGGACAGACTGACCCCAATCAAAACGGCAGAAGCTATCAACAGCCCGTACCAACGAACGGCTACGGGGCCGAGTTGAAAGATAATCGGGCCCGGGGATGTGAATTGAAAACCTAAAGGCAGCGCAAGAATATTTAGCACCATGAAAGTTGAATTATTTTTGGTGGAAAGCTGTCAAATTTGCATACCCTTTCACAAACTACAGAGTTTATTTTAGGTGACTGCGGTCATTTACACGCAATATTTGGGGAATTTCGCCGAAAATTAACTTTGTTGTCGAGATTTCTGTTATTGCAACCTTGTTGACGTGACACGACGGACTCAAAGGCTACACTCAGAATCACAGAATTACCTTGCAATGCCTCCAGGAATATACAGCAGGTTGCAGGTTTAGGAAGTACACCCGCTTATCGAGCAATTCCCGTTGGGACAAGGCACTGCCCTCCATACTGCACTTCATAAACTGGGGATAGGCTGTAAGCATCAGTCGGGCTTGACATAAAAAAACTATGGGTGTTAGTATGCACTAATCAAAAAAATAATATTCTTTAAAAAAAGATTATGGTAAAATCCAAATTTTACATTCCTTCCTTGGACGGAATTAGGACGATTGCTTTTTTCATTGTCTTTTTATCTCATGCAGGGGGCGAGAATATTTTCCCTGGGGCCTTTGGTGTAACAGTGTTTTTCTTTTTAAGTGGATATTTGATCACAACTTTGCTGAGACGTGAATATGAACAAAACCAATTCATTAATTTAAAACATTTTTATTTACGACGTATTCTGCGAATTTTGCCTGGGTTTTATGTAATTTTATTCCTAGCATCTATCTTGACCTGGATAGGTGTACTTGAAGGAGAAATACAACTACCAGCTTTTTTAAGCCAGGCTCTCCATTATTATAACTATTATGTAACTTTTTTTGGTGGTTCCGGAGTAGCTCCTGGTACTCAGGTATATTGGTCTCTGGCGGTGGAGGAACACTTCTACTGTCTTTTCCCTTTTCTCTACATAAGTTTACTCAAAATGCGTGTGAGTCCCCAAAGGCAAATGTTAATTATTTGGGGGATTTGCTTAGCTATTCTAATTTGGAGATGTGTTCTAGTGTTTGGCAGGGGAGCAGATGAAAATAGCATCATTTTTTTATCAGATACGAGAATAGATAGTATATTGTTTGGCTGTGCATTAGCGGTCAATGGCAACCCAGTATTAGATGCTCCCTATGGCTCTGATAGACTGTGGAAGTATTTCGTACTACCAGCCGGAATTACTGTAATTATTTTATCGTTTATATGTGATTCTAGTGAATTTGAAAGTACAGTGCGTTACACTATTCAAGGTATTGCACTACATGGTCTTTTTATGGCTGCTATCCGTTTTCCCGATTGGGGAGTATTTCAAATTCTCAATTGGAATTGGATGCGGTTTATCGGTTTGCTTTCATACTCGCTTTATTTAGTACACCATACTGTAATTAAGGCTGTTTATCTTTATTTACCTCAAGTTTATGTGGTTTTGCAAGGAGCGATAAGTATGCTGATTTCCTTGATATTAGCCTATGCAATATATAGGTATATAGAGATGCCATGCGGAAAGCTACGCAAGCAGTTGTCATCCTCATCAAGTTAAGTGCCACAAAAAATTTACCAAGTCTATTTTCGCCAATTTCGTCACCGATAGGTGGCAGCTTTGGTCGAAAAGTTTTAATATAGAGGGTGGTTTTAAATTTTCTGATGACCTATGTCTCCTACTTCCGTTTCTCAGGTGTACTCTTCTGGTAATTCCAGGGATGCGAATCAGTCTCGCAAGACTGATGCTTTGGCTGTTGAGTCTGGTAAAATTCCGCCGTTGTTGGGCGCGAATTTGGCTGAGTTAACGGAGTGGGTACAGCAGCAGGGACAACCGGCTTATCGCGGGAAACAGTTGTATCAGTGGATTTATGAGAAAGGGGCGCGATCGATCTCTGACATTTCTGTATTCTCGAAACAATGGCGCGAGACTGTTGCTAAAATTCCGATCGGGCGATCGACTATTCATTTGCGATCGGTCGCACCAGACTCCACCGTAAAGTATCTCCTAAAATTAGCAGACGGTCAAATCATTGAAACCGTCGGCATTCCCACCGAAAAACGGCTGACAGTGTGCGTCTCAGCCCAAGTTGGCTGTGCGATGGGCTGCGACTTTTGCGCTACGGGAAAAGGCGGTTTCAAGCGCAACTTAGAAAAACACGAAATCGTCGATCAAGTCTTGACAGTACAGCAAGATTTCGGCCGCCGAGTCAGCCACATCGTATTTATGGGGATGGGCGAACCCCTGCTAAATTTCGATAATGTCGTAGCTGCTGTCAAGTGTTTGAATCAAGACGTAGGAATTGGACAGCGAAACATCACCATTTCCACAGTCGGAATCCGCAATCGCATCACCCAACTAGCTGAACATCAACTGCAAGTTACCCTCGCCGTCAGCCTCCACGCCTCCAATCAAAGACTGCGCGAAGAGTTGATTCCCAGCGCCCACCCTTATCCTTTGGGTGAGTTAATGGCAGAATGCCGCGAATATGTGCGATCGACTGGACGTAGGTTAAGCTTTGAATACGTACTCTTAGCTAATGTGAATGATTTACCGGAACACGCCGCCGAGTTAGCAAGTCAGTTGCGCGGCTTTCAGTGTCACGTCAATTTGATTCCTTACAATCCGATTCAAGAAGCTGAATATCAGCGGCCAACTCCCAATCGAATTAACAATTTTGTGACGGTTTTGAAGGAAAAGAAAATTGCAGTTAGCGTGCGATATTCTCGTGGTTTAGAAGCAGATGCCGCCTGCGGACAATTGCGGGCCTCCGAGGTTTAATAGTAGATTTTTACTGTTAGGTAAAATTGGTTCGTAGTGAGGACTTTAGTCCTCTCTCATTTGATGCGGACTAAAGTCCTCACTACGAACGTTTTTGATTGTGTTTGTGCGAGATGACATGATATTACAACACACTCTACAAGCGTTTAACCAGTATCCACCGCAACTCCAACGGCGGCGTTTCTTGCACCGGAAATAAATCGCGCCCACTCGCCCAACTGACAAACCAAGGCGTCGGCGGCCACGCAGAATCAGGCAAATGTTTTTGTTCGTATTCAATCACCGATTCATCGGCAATAATTTCTAACGGTAAACCCTCGATAGCTGCTTCCAATTCTTGTCTGGTAATTAAATAAGACCAACACAATTCTGACATTTGTTTTGCCATCTCATCTGGTTCATAGCCCTCGACAGCTAAGAAAGTGCTGAACAAGATAAACCCGCCACTTAACACAGCATCGGACATTTTGCCGAGAAATAAGCGGATTTGTTCGGGATAGCGGAAGTGCGAGAGAACTTCGGTAGCAATCGCTAATTTGTACCGATAGGTTTTCATCCTCAATAAAGGATCTAAAACGTCGCCTTGGATGACATGAATCGGCAACTTTTCGGCGGTGGCTGCTGCTGAGAGTTTTTCGGCAAATATCGGCGTTAGCTCGATCGCATCCACGGAATGTCCTAACCTAGCTAAAGGCAGACTATTGCGCCCTGGGCCCGCACCGACATCTAAAATAGCTGCTTTACCCGCTTCCCCTAATTCGGCGACAATTGCCATGACTTTAGCATCGGGATGGCTGCCAAATAAAGGTTCGGGGCGAATATCCGGCCAGGTATGATATTTCTGGGCCATCGATTCGACTTGAATCTTGGTATTCAGAGTAATCCCGCCGCCTAAGCCAGTTTGGGGATTGGCGGGAAAGTATGAGACGATGAGATTAGCGTGGGGAGAATTTTTGAATCCTTCTGTTAAGGCGTTAGCGATTAATGTTCGCAAATTTTCGGTTTGGGCAGCGTCGAGGTTTTGTCCGAGAACTTTTAAGAAGTCTGAGAGTAATTTTAGATAGTCGTCTAGCATTGATGGCAAACAAGGTAGATAAAATTCTCCCTTGATGCCGATGTTCTTTTTGAGTCTTTCTTTGAGAATTAATTTCAGGCTATTAGAATCAGTCAGCGGCGGGCCAGTTTCGGGCGAGTCGCTGACAGGCAATTCTGGGGAAGATGCGGCACTGGTAGGGTTTTTAGTCACAATGTTTTCGATGATAACCGCGCAATTTGCGGAAAAGTGCGATCGACATTACGGACAATCATAACCTCGGTGGTTGCTCTCGGTGGCGAAATTTGGTATAATTGTCTGCTGCCAAGATTCAGACATTAAACAGGAGGTCGATCGGCAATAAGTGCGATCGCGCCTAACATAATTTTATGCTCTTGCACCTGAATTCTCGCGTGCAGCGTTTCTGGCGTATCATCAGGCAATACCGGCACCGCAGCCTGCATTAAAATCGGCCCGCTGTCTACTTCCAAATGAGCGATGTGCACCGTACATCCCGTTATTTTCACCTTAGCGGCGAGTGCTTGCTCAACGGCGCGAATGCCTGGGAAACTCGGCAGCAAACTGGGGTGAATGTTAATAACTTTGTCTGCAAAAGCATCAAGCAAAACTTTGGTAACAATTCGCATCCAACCCGCCATCACCACCCATTCTACATCATGGGATTGAAAAGTTTTAACAATTTTTGTATCTAATTCTTCGCGGCTTTTGCAATCGCGGTGATTGAGCAAAATCGAGGGAATGCCGTATTTTTCCGCTCTGGCGACAGCTTTAGCTTCGGGATTGTTGTAAATTAACACTGGGATTTTAGCGTTGAGTTGTCCCTGTTGGATGGCTTCGGCAATTACCTCGAAGTTGCTACCGCTACCAGAGGCTAAAACTCCTAGTTTTAACGGTGGGTGAGTCGGATCGATCGCCGGAAAGCCAATCTCAGGAGAAATCAGGCTGGCAGTGGAATTAGTAGATACTGGGTTAACCGTCATAAGTTATTGGTTATTGGTTATTGGTTATTGGTTATTGGTTATTGGTTGTTGGTTGTTGGTTGTTGGTTGTTGGTTAACTGTCATACCAATTTAATGTGAAGTTGCATAGAATCGGATCCCCCTAAATCCCCCTTAAGAAGGGGGACTTTGAGAAAAATCTTGTCCCCCCCCTTATTAAGGGGGGTTAGGGGGGGATCGGATTTGGGAGCAGCCTCATAAAAAATTGTTATCAACTGTCAACTGTCAACTGTCAACTGTTTAAATAGCCTGAAAAACATTCAATCAGATTCTACAACAATACCATTAAAAAACTCTTCCCTCAGAAGCGAATAAATTTTCAGATCCCAATATCTGCCCTTGACAAATAGCTGCTGTCGCAAAATCCCTTCCAACTGCATCCCCACTTTTTCCATCACCCTCGCCGAAGCAATATTGTTAACTTCACATCTACCCACAATTCGATTTAGCAACATCTCCCGAAAGCCAAATTCAATAATTGCATTGACAGCCTCGCTCATGTATCCTTCTCTCCAATATCTCGCAGAAAGTGCATAGCCAATTTCCGCGCGGCTGTGCGTCATGCTCCATTCCACATATCCGCAAGTCCCGATAAACTTTTTCTCGGCTTTGTGGACAATTCCCCAATCTACAAGCTCTTTTCTTTTGTACATTTTTGTCAGAGACTTAAGAAAGTATTTAGTGTCTTCGATGGAGGTGTGGGTTGACCACATTGTGTATTCGGAGACTTCCGGGTTGGAAGCATACTCAAACATATCGCTGGCATCATTTAAAGTGATTTTTCGGAGCAGGAGCCTTTCAGTTTCTATAATGGGTAAATTTGCTAATATATCGAGCAATTTCATTTTGACATTGACCTATATTGTGAGTCTAAATCAATTGTATAATTTAGGTGAAACAAAAAAATATTACCTGTCCGAAGAGAGGAACGAAGCAATCTTAATCTTGGCGATTGCTTCGTTCCTCTCTTCGGACACTTAAAGACGGTTGTACAATTCATTTAGACGCGCTATATTGTGATACCATTTAAAACTAAAAGCTAAAATTTACAAGCCAATGGTTCCGATAAAATCTGGGCGTTTTAACTGGTTGGACAATGAGTCGATCGCAGCTTGGACATTTCTGGCCCCGGCTTTACTGTTTCTGGGTACTTTTTTGATTGGGCCGATCGCCTATTTATTCTACCTTAGCTTTACCAGAGGCAGCTTTACCCAGTCGGGAGTGCGTTTGATTGGCGCCAATAACTACTCGCGCCTGCTCACAAATCCGGATTTTTGGCAAGTTCTCCAAAACACGATCTATTTTACAACCGCGACAGTCATTCCTAGTTTAATAATTCCGTTGGGTTTGGCAGTTTTGCTAAATCGCTCGTTTGCTTGGCGAGGAGCTCTCCGCACTGCTTATTTTATCCCTTCGATTACCTCTCTAGTGGCTGTTGGCTTGGGTTGGCGGTGGTTGTTTCAGACCGAAGGCCCGGTGAATGATATGCTAAGGGCGATCGGCTTAAATCCAATTCCTTGGCTCAGCAGCACAGTTTGGGCAATGCCAGTCATAATTCTGCTCACTGTTTGGAAACAATTAGGCTTTAATATGGTAGTATTTTTAGCAGGATTGCAAGCAATTCCGGTAAATCGTTACGAAGCAGCAGAATTGGATGGAGCTAATGGTTGGCAGCAATTTTGGCACATCACTTTACCCGGTTTGCGGCCGACTTTAGTATTTGCTACCATTACTACAGCTATTTTTACTCTACGCAGTTTCGAGCAAGTCTATGTCATCACCGGCGGCGGCCCTTTGAACTCTACTAATTTGCTAGTTTATTATATTTACGAGCAAGCTTTTTCCCAATTCGATTTTGGCTATGCAGCCGCAGCAGCAACTTTTCTGATGGCGATAGCTTTGATATTAGTTTATGTTCAGCTTCGAGTTTGGGGCGAAGATTCTTAATGAGCTAGGGACACAGCTATTAGTGTCAAATTAAGAGGGTTCGCATCCCAACTACACACAAAGGTACGTTGTTGGGCTTTAGCCCTCTTTCGACGTATATATAAAGGAGGCTCAAGCCCAACTACACACAAAGGTACGTTGTTGGGCTTTAGCCCTCTTTCGACGTATATATAAAGAGGGCTAAAGCCCAACAACGTACCTAATTTTTATACTCCATTCCCAATTATCAATTATTAATTGTATATTCCATATGATCTGCTGTTTGTGCGGCTTGCGCTGTTCCCAAAAGCTTGCCGACAACGTGCAAAGACATATCAATTCCCGCAGCAATTCCCCCGGATGTAATGATTTTGCCGTTATCGACAAATCGCTGATTTTCAACAACAGTTGTATTCGGAGCTAATTCTCTCAACAAATCCAATGCCCCATGGTGTGTAGTTGCGGCCAAACCTTCCAACAAGCCAGCTTTTGCCAACAGCAGCGAACCCGTACAGACAGAAAGCACTAATTCTGCTGTTTGCGAACAATCTTTTATCCAGTTAATCACGGCTGAATTATCGATTAACTTTCTCGTGCCTAGTCCTCCCGGTACAATTAAAATATCGGGTGGCGGACAATCGGAAAAAGTACAATCGGGATTTACGCTCAAACCGTTGCGGGCGCTTACTGCACCGGGATTTTCGGCTACGGTAGAGACTGCAAAAGGTCGTGAATCCTTATTTAATTCTGATGTCACCGAAAACACTTCAAAAGGCCCGGCAAAGTCCAGTACCTCGACATCATCGAACATGAAAATAACTACGTTCCTAGTTGGCATAACACATACTTCTGATAGAGGTCAAAAATAGCAGCGATTTGTTAGAGTATAAATGCTATGATTTAAATCATTAAAGCTATGCCGAAAAATATTCGCCATCGCGACGCCATAAAAATCGGTTTTTTGTGTCTTGTTTGCGCGTTAGCAATTACTATTTCGCCAATTTTTACCCCGGCTCAATTGACCAGTCAATTAGAGTTTCGGATTACTCAATTAGAAAGTCAAATTGCTGAACTCCGCGGACAAATCAACAGTTTGCAGTCTCAAGGTTCTGGAGTTAATCGGCCTCAGTCTCCGAACCGTCCGAGTTCGAGCCGGACAAATCCTAGAATGCTTTCGGAAGATCCGATGTTTGACAATTTAGCAACTTTGGCAATTGAAACTAAGCAGGATGTGCTCAAAATTCAAGAGCGGTTGTCTAAGTTAGAAGCATCATCGTCCCCGCTCGCGAACAGCAGTCATTAGTCATTAGTCAGAAGTGCGATCGTCCCCGCTCGCGAACAGCAGTCATTAGTCATTAGTCAGAAGTGCGAGCGTCCCCGCTCGCGAACAGCAGTCATTAGTCATTAGTCAGAAGTGCGAGCGTCCCCGCTCGCGAACAGCAGTCATTAGTCATTATTCATCAGGAAGAAGGAAGAAGGAAATAGTAAGAAGGAAGAGGGAAATAGTAAGAAGGAAAAGGTAAGTAGTAAGAAGGAAAAAGTCTCCCACTCTCCCACTCTCCCACTCTCCCACTCTCCCACTCTTCCCCTCTCCCTCTCCCCCTCTCCGACTTTGAGGTTCCCAAAAGCAGGGTATGCTAAAAGTCAACTTGCAGAACTATTCAATGATATGGAAATAATAGGCTGCAACCAGCAAATTGATACCTAACAGACCCAAAAACCAGGCTGCGCGAAAGGTGTAAGGGAATTTGCCCGTTTTCATCACGGAGTCGGATTTTAATTGGTTCTTTGCTATGTCTGCCATAATTCAAGCTCCTAATTCACAAGTCACTGTATTCACAAATAGCAGAGAGCGTCGCACATGACACAATCTAAGAGTGTTATTTTTTGTAACTAGGACTTGATACCGAGTTGAATTCAGATTGATTTCAATGGCTCTCTCCGGCGTGGTAGGAACTGCGGACTAGGGGCCCCGATCGCACTCGCTCAAACCCCATCTCGCGGGCGATCGACCCGAAACGGTCAAATTCGGCTGGCGTCCAGTATTTGCGGACTGGGAGGTGTTCTAGAGATGGTCTCATGTATTGACCGAGGGTGAGCCGATCGCACTTGGCATCCCGCAAGTCGGCCATCGCTTCCACAATCTCGGTCTCGGTTTCCCCGTGCCCCAACATCAAACCGGATTTGGTGGGAATAGTTGGGTCAAATTCCTTGACGATACGCAGAAGGTCGATCGAGCGATCGTACTTAGCCCCCCTCCGCACCGGCCCTTGCAACCGGCGCACCGTCTCAATATTGTGGTTGTAACAAGCCGGTTTTGCCTCCACCACCGTCCGAATCCGCTCCCGCTGCAACTCATCAAGCCCGGAATTCTCCCCGGGGGCGGGCACGGGGGCACCGCCCCTACCGATGCCTCCCCAAAAATCCGGCGTTAGTACCTCAACCTCAGTATCGGGGTTTAAGTGCCGGATTTGGGCGATCGTCAACGCAAACCAACCCGCCCCTCCATCCGGCAAATCGTCCCTCGCTACCGAAGTCAGCACTGCATAGCGCAAACCCAACAATTGCACCGCCTGGGCCACCTTTTGCGGTTCCTCGGGATCGAGGGGCATCGGAGAATGACCTTTATCTACTTGACAAAAAGCACAAGCACGGGTGCAAGTCGGCCCCATCAACAAAAAAGTCGCCGTTTTTTGGGCGTAACACTCGCCCCGGTTGGGACATCTGCCTTCCTCGCAAATCGTATGAATTTGCCGCTGTTTGATAATTTTCTGCACTGCGGAAAGTTCGCTAGCTTTGCCAATCGGCCGTCGCAGCCAATCCGGCATCGCCTCGATTTCGCTCCGCATTTGAGCGGCAGTTGCTTTGACAGTAGGAGTTTGAGGAGTTTGGGGCGACATAAAACCTGCATGGCGATCGAGTTAATATATGCGATCGTATCCGAAATCAAAGTCCCTCAACTTGTAGGAATCTAACCCCAAATCAGAATCCGGATCAATTGCAGCTAAACTAAACTCGTTCAGAATTCTAGGTAGAATTCTCTTAGGGATATACTAAAGATTGCAAATCACAAGACCACACGGGAAGCGGCAAACTCAGAGACTTCATTCAGTCCTGAGAGGAAAGCGACTCGGAGGACTTTAGTCCCCGTGGTATGTAGTCTATAGCGCATCACGCGCAAACCTCGGTCTTTCAAGCCGGGGATGAAACGCAGCAGCAGCCGTTTGAAGGCTGCCATTACTCTAGATTAGAATTGAATTGTGCTAAACAAGTAGGCGTATCAACTTGCTGAACCATTCCTAGAACGGTGAAATTCCAGGCAGTAAGACACCCTCAGCATTTTAGACTGGGAAAGACTTGCAGCACAGCCAAGCAACGCAGGATGGGGAACGTACCGAACTGGCTTCGTGTTGAAAAGTGCGAACGAAAGCATAAAGCAAAAAAGTAGACGTAATGCTCATGGCGATCGTGGCGAAAGTCAGTGAGGTTGAACGTGTAGCGGCGATTTGACAGCGCCTTTAAGAACAATCGCCAGGCTGTTTCTTAAGAATCTCCGTTCCACTATAGTCGGAGAGTGTCAAAATCTAGAGGCAAGTAAGTAAATCTGTCTGCGTAACGAACTATCCTAGTACGGAGAAATTCCGGCCACTTAGTAAACGCATTGGGGCGTTAAACAAAAAGAGCAAGTAACAGCAGGATGGGAAGCGTACCGAACTGGCCAAAGTGATAGACCGAGAAAGCATTTGAAAAGGATAACGTAAGCGCGATTGCAGCATCGAAAGATAGTTGTTTTTAGCCAAAGCGAGGCACCTTGACAATGCCTTTGAAATTGGTTTCCGATCTATTCAAAAAATCTCAGTGGCTCTCAATGGCCCTGAGACCCTCAACACTCATTACTGAAGGAGTCAGTCGTGGCTGGTCAAAAAATCTTGGTAATCGATGACAGTAAAGTCATCCGCGTTCGAGTTCGAGAGATGTTACCTCAAGGTAACTTTGAAGTTCTAGAAGCAAAAGACGGCGAAGAAGGACTCAAACTGATCCGTGAAGCCCGACCGAATCTAATTATGTTAGATTTCCTACTGCCCAAAGTCAGTGGTTGGGAAGTGTATCAAAAAGTGCAAGCCCATCCGGTGCTTTGCAAGATACCTTTGGTGATCATGTCGGGGCGCGAAGAAGAGGTGATGGAGAAAATTCCAAAACCCTTCGAGAAGCATTTCTTTGCATTCATCGCTAAACCTTTTGAGAAAAAGCAGCTAACCGAGGCGATCAAATCGGCGATGGTACTGGCTAAAAAGAAACCAGTACCAGAAGCCCCTGCCGCCGCCACTGCTGTACCGAGTTCTGGAGCCGGTGCTGCCGAAATTCAGGTGATGACTAAGCAAATGGCGAAAATGCAAGCGGAAATTGATGCACTCAAAAAACAAATGACTCAGGTGATTACGATCATCAAGCAGATGAAATCGAAATAATTCTGCGGTCTTTTACAGGTACTCGTGCAGAAGACACTCATGTAGAAGGAAACTTCTACACGGTGAAACTTTCTCACTTTATTTCAATGGGTTCCTTCTCTCCGCAGTTTTTTTGCTAAATTTGTCGATCGCGCGCGATAGCCAACCGCCTGCAACCGATTTCTCACAATCTCAGTGGGAAAATCAATTAAAAGTTAAAAATCAAACCAGGGAGGAAATCAATTATTAATCTTTATTAAGATTTTTTAATTGCCGCTCGTGCCACGCTCAACTATCAACTCCTCAGTCTCATTTTTTTGGTTAATGACTAACGACTATTCCGATTTTTTGCCTCAACTGCGTGCCTCAACTGAGCAATTGTTGAAAAGATTAGACTGCTTCGATCGAGCCCAGGTATTAGCGATCGGAGATTTGACCTTGGACGAGTTTCTTACCGGACAAGTAGAGCGAATTTCCCGCGAAGCACCTGTGTTGATTTTGCGCTACGAGAATACTCGGCAATTACCCGGAGGTGGCGCAAATGCTGTCTACAATTTAGCCAAACTGGGAGGCAAAGTAAAAGTTGCTGGTTTGGTAGGAAAAGACGACCAGGGAAAGGCTTTGTGCGGTATTTTTGAGGCGGCGGGAATTGATACGGCTGGGATTTTAATCGATTCGCAGCGTCCAACCGTTACCAAAACTCGCATTTCCGGGCACGCGCGGCAGTCGGTGACTCAACAAATTGTCCGAGTCGATCGCAAATCTGACGAGTTGCCGGATTTAGACTTGCAATTGCAATTAGCAGACTACATCCGGCAGCAAATTCCGACAGTCGATGCGGTGGTTTGTTCCGACTACGGCGACGGAGTTTTGACTCGTTTGGCGATCGAATCGGCAGTGGTTCCCGGCAAAACAATTGTAGACGCTCAAACAAATTTGCAGCGATATTCTGGAGCGATGCTGTTTACTCCGAACTTACCGGAAGCCGAGCAAGCAGTCGGATATGCTATCAAAAACCCTGAAACTTTAATGCAAGCAGGACGCGATTTATTGAACTTAACTCAAGCTCAAAAAATCCTGATTACTCGCGGCGAAGAAGGGATGAGTTTGTTTGAAAGGGTGAAGGTTGAACCAATCAAAAATTCACCCCCTCCAACATCCACTTGTGAAAACGGGGAATTTGCCATTCAAAGCTGGGATATTCCCCCTTTTAACAAGACTGATGTCTTCGATGTAACTGGTGCTGGAGATACAGTCGTAGCAGCAATGACTTTAGCTTTGTGCGTCGGTGCATCCGGTTGGGAAGCAGCAGTTTTGGGCAATTTGGCCGCTAGCATTGTCGTGCGTCAATTCGGTACGGCGACGACGACAGCACAGGAAATGAAAGAAGCTTTGAAAGCAATGGTTTATGAGTAGTTATTAGTTATTGGTTATTGGTTATTGGTTATTAGTTATTAGTTATTAGTAATTGGTAATTGGTGATTGGTAATTAGTCATTTTGTAGGGTGCGTCGCTGTGAATTTTTTGATAGAACAGCAGAGATTTGTGAAGGATCCGCACCTGAATATTATGTGGTGCGGATCCATGAGATTGTCTATCTTCTTTGGGAATTTGTGAAGGATCCGCACCCTACTCACTAATTCCCAATGACCTGTTTGGCCAATGCCCAATTCCCAATTCCCAATAATTACTTACTCTTCTTCAAAATTTGTCCCTTGTCATCAATCATCAAACCAGTATTAGGAAAATCGCTCTTTGTCAAACGGCGAATCAACCCCACAGTCCGAAAATCTTCATCCACTGAGGGAATACCTTGGCTGCTAAGTTCGATGGGGATAATCTTACCAGAAACAAAATCCCCTTTTGGAGTCATTTTTACATCCAAAATCAGAGATTGACCCAGTGCTCCGGCTGTGGACAAAGTGCGATAACCCATGAAATTGCCCAGGGAATACGCGATCAATTTCCCTTTGTAAAGTTCCAAAGCTCTTGTAACGTGGGGGCCGTGTCCCAAAATCAAATCTGCTCCCGCATCAATCATCGTCCGCGAAAACAACACCATATTTCCCCGGTTTTCTCCGTAAAAGAACTCATTTCTATTGTTCACATTCTGAGCTCCGGTTCCTTCAGCTCCAGCATGAACTGAGATGACTACAATATCAGCCTTTTGCCTCGCTTTTTTGACAACTTCTGCCCCCGCTTTCAGTTCCAGCAAGGAATTGTGAACTTCGCCGTAGTTGCTGAAACCGATAAAAGCAACATTGACGCCCTTGACATTTTGATAAACAATTTGATCTCTTTTGCCAACAGCCTTCATGCCGTTGCTGTCGATGTTTTTGATCGTGTCCTTAAATCCCTGCTCGTTAAAATCGTAGGAGTGATTGTTGGCAATATTCAAGATGTCAAAACCAACATCTTTGAAGATTTTGGCATAACTCGGAGGCGTCCTAAAGGCAAACAGCATTCCTCCGCCGCCTCCTTTGGAACTGTAAGGATAATCGGTCATCGTGCTTTCAAAATTGCCAAACAGAATATCGGCTCCTTGTAGGTAGGATTTTACCGATTCAAATAAACGCTCCTTATTTTCCGGGAGTTTATTGTAGGGGAAATTGGTGCCGGGGATCATGTCGCCAACTGCTTTGATGCTGACAGTTGCGGGCAAATTTGCAGGTATTTTTGCTGCCTGGGATGGTGATTGCGATGCGGGTTTGGCGGCGGATGCTGACGCTAGGATAGATTCCTTGCGGGATGGCTTTGCCGCGCCTACTTTTTGTACCGCAGGCTTTGAGATGACATGGTTAATTGTAGCGGTGCTTGAGGATTTATTGAATTGAGAACCGAGTACAAAGCCTGCTATCGGTACGAAAATCAGGCTGAGAGTACCGACTGACAGCCAAGATTTTTTAGTTTTACGACGGGCTAAATCTGGTAGCGGTGATGGCTGTTGTTGGCGTTGGTTTGTGGCTTTGGGAGTTGGGATTGTATCTGGCGGCTGTGATGGCTTTTGTTGGCGTTGGTTTGTGGTTTTGGGAGTTGGGATTCTATAGGATTTGCGGGGGGATTTTTCTGGTATTTGAATGGGTGGGGTTGTGATATTTTGAGGTGTTTCTATTTTGGGCAAAATTACAGGAATTGGGGCAGTGGGTACACTGGCGACAGCTACAGGAATTTTGACAGGGGCTACACTCACTGGTGCGGTTACGGTTACGGGTGTGGCTACACTCACTGGTGCGGCTGCGGTTGCGGGTGCACAAGAGGAGCGTTGTTTTAATTCTACCGTCTGAGTCCAAGCGGGCAATTGCTCGCCTTCGCGCCGCCCGTACACTGTTAATCCGTAAATGTTATTTGGTTGCAGTCGCTGCAACCCTTTGATTGCGACTCGGAGACAGGCTTCTTCTGCGGGCAATTGTTCTGCTTCCAGCAGGAGGTGCAGGGTTTTATTTTCCAAGCTGCCTTTAGCCGTGACGCCGAAGGTTTGGAGTGCTTGGCCGATCAGAAATGCGATCGCCCTGGCATCGCCTTCTTTTGCTAAATTTAAGATATCTTGTTGGCTCACAAATGCCTCTACTCTCACACGAGAAATTTAGCTCGATCTTATATCAGATTTGCGAAACACGATTAAATGCCGATCGACTGAACTTAACTAACTAGGTACAAATAAACATACTGAAAACATTCGGTGTCGCAGCCCGAAATACACTCAAAAACCAGATTTCTCCTTGCCGCTACAAATCCCCCTTGTCCGAGTACCCGTTAAGATGAATCCCCAGTAATGACTTACGCGTAGACCACCTTCAACGGAATCTGTTTTATCCCCGATCGCGCCATCGCCTCCATCCTCTGACAAAATTTCTCCCAGCCCGATCGATTTCTCAGCACAATGCACCCAGCAGAGCCGGGAACGTTGGCATCGAAATGGATTCCTAACTCTGATCGAGTTCGCCCGCCGGGAGAGACAACCGGATCGGGGGTGATGTGGAAAAACAGCCCCTCTATGCCGCGGGTGTCCGACCAATAAGGCCTTGTAGGAATTTCATAATCGAATCCTTGCGGTATCGGCCCCTTGCCACGCTCCCATTCGTCCCCAGGCTGTTGCCAGCCCGCGCAGCCGGAAGTTGCAAGGTAGTCGATCGGCTTTCCGTCCGGATAAACAAGTTTGAGGTTGCCGTACAAAAGCTCAGTGGCAGGTTTTAACTGCATTGTAAAAATCAGCTTGTGTGGTGTCATTTGCTTTGAATTTCTATAATGCGATCGCGCAGTGCACCAATCAAATAGTCTGTTTCGCCGATCGTCTCTGTAAATCCCTGTTTTCCCTGCAAATAACCTTTGTCCTCGGACAATTTAGCTATCGCATCAACCAACTCTATTAAAGTTGGATCTGGAACTGCGAGTAAAGCTCTGGCAGTAATTCTTGGCATTCTTAACGCTCTCTCAATCCAGAATTTCCTGCAATCCACTGCTCAACACTATCCAGTCTTTTTTCGTGAAATTCTAGAGTTTTCTCTATTTCTGTCTGATGCTTAGCAACAGCAACCGCCCCTTTTTGGATTTCCGTTAGAGACTTCCAGACTAAGACCATCAACCCAAGAATGCAGCTTACTACAGCCAAATCAATCGTTAGTAAAGTAGAAGTAAAATTCATGGGCTATTGTAAATTTCAAGGGTTAACTGAATTTGCTTGTGCCACGGCGCAGGCTCAAACTTGATCCGATATTCCCCAGTGAGTTCAGGAAGTGAAATTAGCGTAGTTCTATTTAGAGGCACTTGCCAGCGTGACCCTTCAAAGTCAACCTGAGCACTACCATTATTCAATACTTGAGTTAAAGTTCCTCCCAGCCACCAGCGGGGCTTTGCCACCGAAGAACTGGCATAAGCCCTAATGATGTGCTGAGAAAAAGATCCCGGAATCAAAATCCTGCCAATACCTTGTTCTAGCCCTACCGCAGCAGAATGCGTACCGCTGTAAATAACTTCCCAATTAGACTGGTTGTCAAGACTCATTTACTAATCAATTAGAAATTCCTCGACCCCTTTGAAATCGTCTTTGTATCATTCCAATTGCTCGGGCGGTACGTACATATCGCCGTACCGCCATACAAATACTTGTTAGTTAGGGTGTAGTTTTAGGTTTTTTCTTCTTGCTTTTTGTTGTAGTTGCAGTAGTTGCTTGTTCGGTTTCTGTGGTAGCAACATCTGGATTTGCTGAGGCTGCTGCAACAGTTGCAGAGGCAATAGGATAAGTCCTTCCGCCTTTAATTGAGAAAAAAGGCTCAATTTCTCCAGCCCCTACCGTTGCAGTAGTTGCAATTTTGGTAGCGGGAATCAGTTCGCCCAAAACATCAGCTATTTCGGCAACTGTCAAAAATGAGGGAAACGTAAAAGATAATTTTCGTTTATTTCCCTTAGTTGTTTTCAAGCCAGTGGTTAAAGAAACCTTTCTTGCGTTAGGACGGCCAAAAGCTAGGTAAACCGCTTTACTTGCTGGAACTGTTACTTCCCCCGTGCTTCCGTCTGCTTTGATATAGCTTCTTGTGTAACCTGCTCTGTCTGTCACATCTTCGGGGCTCGGAGTGTAACTTCTGCTTTTGATGTCAAGAAAATCTGCTACGCGGGGAATGCAACTGCAAGTTGTCCGAAAGTCATCAGTACCTGTTCCGCCAGCGCCACTTCTGCGATATTTTACTAGAAAGCTATGTCTTGTCATTGATTATTTTTTAGTTGTTGATTTGATTTTTTTCCAATAGTTACTTTACCCGTTTGAAGGAATAGAACCATCAAGATCGATCACTACCAGCGAAGTGATTGAAGCAGTTCTTCGGAAAAACAAATGATTGTTTTTGCTGGTTTCTACAGCCCCATTAATTGCTGCCGGATAACCGAGAATTTTCTGCCCCACTTCTTGATTTTCATTCTTGAGTGCAGCCGCAGTTGAACACGCATGCAGCGATTTCATGAAAAATTCACACATTGTAAATTCTTCTGGAAGATTGCCGATTTGTTCCCACCAGGCTTTTAAAGTTTCATCTTCAATGGCTGCAATCATTTCCGCAAGAGTAATGTCGTTCATGTTTTTTGAGAAATTTCAGTTATTTGCTGGGTTATTTTCATTGTAATTATTTGCGTTAATCTGTCAATGCCTAAAACCCTTGTGGCTTGTGGCTTCCAGCTACAAAACATTTTGTACAACCCTAGGGTTGTACAAAATGTTTTATAAATGAATAGCGGTTATTGTAAATTTTTATTGAGCTACCCTAGAACGGGTAAATTGATGGGTTCATTTTCAGGCCACAAATCCATCTCGATCCTCTGCTCGTCCCAAACGCGATCGGACAAATCTTCCCGACCTTGCAAGTCGTCAGAGCGTCGCCGCCACACCAAAACGGCTTTTGACGGGTAAACGATGTAAGGCTGTTCCCTGCGTCGGGCGGTTGGACTTGTGTAGCCCGAGTCGCGAACGCCATTCGGTACAATTTCGGCAGTGGAAAGCGCCAACAACTCTTCGATTTTGTTCAAGCCCTCATTTTCGGTATTGGCGTAAACCTGCATCTGGCGGCCGTTGTTGAGTTGCGCCGTCACCAATTTTTGCCCGTTAGTGTACAGCTTGGCAGCTAGCTTAATTTTGTCCCAAGTCAAGTCGCGCTTAACGTCGGGAATTGTCACCTGTCGCTTGCGAGCTCGTTTGCCGTCCGGCATTACCCAGGGCGGCTGCTGCTTTTCTTTGAATTCAATAATTAGATAGCGTTCTTGAAAGTTCGGCCGCACGTAGTCGTCAACAGGAGTTCCATTGATAAGAACTCCCACGTCACGATTGCCCAGCATTTGGTGAGTTGCTAAGACGTTGACCACAGTCGGCCTCATCACGGCTTCAGGGCCAGACAAGACAATGCGTTCGTCGGGAACCGATCTATCTGGAGTAATTTCTATGGTGCGATCGACACCAAGCACCGAATTGTTTGCCACTTTTTGCATTGCCAGCCAAGCATCAATGCCGCCCGCGACGGCATAGCCGGCTTCTATACAGGCCTCCGTTCCTTCTTCCCAAGCTTCCTCAACAAAATTCCTCAAAAAAGTATTGGGGATAGATTCAATTGCATTCTCAATAGCACTTGCAATTGTCCAACTTTCCCCCGTTCCCCATTTATCTATTTTTTCGCTTCCAAAAAAGCCTCTAAGAGCAATTCCCAGGGGGTTTGCTGGATTCTTTAATGCAGCCCTAACGTTTTTGTAGAGCCACAAGAATGAAGCTTGCACCCCCATCCTAAAGCCAGCCTGAATTACCTCACTAGCGGCATCAAGTAGCTCATCTAAAGCTTGCTCGCCAACTTCTTTTAGCAAGTGAGTTGCCAGCGCTTCGTTGAAAGTCATAATGGCCGCAGCCGGAACTAGACCGCATCCTATCCAGCCGATCGCCCGCCCTACCGCACCGCCCAAGACGCCACCGAAAGCATTCCACAAGCCCTCAATTTGTTTGTCGATACTTTCGTCGCTAATATTCCAATTGAAATTGGCAATAAATTGAACGCCGCCGACAATCCAACTCCACAGCTTAGTCCAGCTAAACGAAATTAATTGAACAACTCCTGACACTAAAAAACCGACGAATCGCGTCGCACCGTCCCAAATAGATTCTAGGAATCCTTTATCTTGAGAAGTTGTTGTGGCGCTTGCCGACCAAGTGCGGATAATATTGCCACCAGTCGAAGATTCCCGCATTTTGCGACTAGCCAAGTCGCGCAAAACCAAACCAATTTTTTTTATTGCATCAGCCATTTGGTTTACCTGCCTGACCTATATTGTCGCCAATCTGTCTGATGCGCGGTCTGCGCTCTCTGGATCGACCGTAGGGGGTTTGCGCGTCTTCGATTCCTGTCTCAAAGCCAAATCCATCCTCTACCTGATCGAGGAAGTCTTCCCAATCTTTAGAATGCTTGGGTTTACTCGGATCGTCCTCCTTTGCTAAAGGATTTTCTAGCTTGTCACTTAAGTCAGCGCTACCTTTAATTGATTCCAAAATTTGTGATTTGATATCTTTTTTAGGATCGACTTGCCGCCAATGTACCGCTCTAGTAATTGCTGCTGACTGCAATAAATCCAATAAAATATCTCGCTGCGTTTCTTTGTTTGTGTACTCAATACCTTTGACGTGGATTATGCTTTCTTTGATGAGTTCATCAATTGACTCGGCTTTTGGGGTAAACGTTGATGGCATTTCAATGTCCGATTCATCATAAGGGAAGTTCATGTATTTTGCGATTGCCATGCTTGCCAAGTAAGCTTTGATTGCTTCTTGCCGACCCATTCCAGACTCGCACAAATTGCGAGTTGATAAAGCCACAAGGGCTGCTACGTTGGCTTGCAGGCTCAGTAGTTGCCCTTCCATTTCGGCTATCGACTCTGCCAAGTTCGGGAATTTAATCTGTTTGCCTTGGTCACCTTCTTTTGTCAAATCGGTATCTTTTACGTCGATTTGAATTTGCCATTGACCCCAGCGTTCGTCATCCCGCTGGAACATCCACATCAAGAGGTCGGCAAAGTCCTCAATTTTCTCTTGAACTGGCTCTGTTGCTGGTTGGCCTTTTTCGACTTCTTGAATAATTGTACTGGGAAGCTCACCGGGAAATTTGTTAACTCCCAATCTTTTGTGAATTTGGCGCAGCAGTTTGATGGAATCGCGACAGCATTCATCCATTTGTTTTCTAGGTGGTGGGTTAGGTGGAGGTATGACAATTTTGGGAGATTCGGGGACGCACAATGAATCAATCGAGCAATTTGTTTCTATGGAAAGTTCCCACCCCCCATCGGACTTTTTCCAAAATTCTTTCAGATTATATATTTGTATTATTTGACCAAAACGATTAGGACGATAGGAGTAAACCGGTGAAGTTATAATCATTACTTGTAGACCATCCCACAATGCTTGTGTCTCTTGGAGCCACCTGCCAGAATTAGTGCTAAAACCTGATTTACCAACACCGGGATTCAGGTATAAGCGATAAAAATAGCCTGGCGCAAGAAAGTCATGGTAAGGAGGTTCCTGATAAGTAAAATAATTGTCTGAAGATACTGTTTCATCGTAGTTTTGCCAGTCGATTCCATCGGGGATCGGGATTTCAAATGTTGTATTTGATATGCTACCAGTGTTAGACCCATATCTAATAATCCTTTTTTGCCACACCTTGCACCCTACTGCAAATTTAGGAGGAGAGGGATTATCTGGCAACAGATCTGATGGGAGATTTGGCGAAATTTGGACTGGTGTTGGTGTTGGTGTTGGTGTTGGTGTTGGTGTTGGTGTTGGTTCCTTCTTATCGGGAAACTCAAAACCAAGTTCAAAGCTAATTGGAGTAAACGGAATTTGCAATGAAATTCCGACCCCTACACCTTCAGAAGACTTAGAAATATTAATTCCAATTCCAACTACCTCACCACCAATACTTCCGCCCTTTACTTGCCCCGTGCTCGTATTAATTGTGACTCCCCCGCTCACACCCAAAACCCCGCCCGGAACCTCTGCGCCGGCACCTATTGAAATTGAGCTTTTTGAAGGATCTTCATAGTCGGGATTGCCACTGATATCTAGGCGAATCGGGCTGACATCAACACTGACTCCACCAGTCACGGAAACCCCCCCAATATTTGCTACCTCGCGGGTGACTCCAATTCCTCCGGTACTTACAGAGGTTTGGCTTTTCTCCCCCATATTGACGCCGCTATCCTTCCCGAGGTCGATCGCACTTGACCCCGAGGTGGCGCTGGGGGAAAGCGATGATTTGGAGCTGACACTAGACATAGCTCGCCTCTATTCCTGAAATGCGAGATGGACTGCCTTCGGCGATCGCCCAAAGTTCCCCTGTCAACGTTTCCTCGGTTAGATTGCCACCACCATTAGCTGCTAGGTAGATTCCCGAACCTACCGCGACGCTCGAATTGCCAGCAATCCAAATATCAGCATTCCCCGTATTCGTGGCATAGAAAATCGCCCTGTTTGCATTAGCCAACCTAAACCTAGTAGGGGCTGTTGAGGGGATATTAATTCCGTAAGGAATCGCAGTGCCGACAATCTTATTTACTGGTTTGGCTATTAAATCGACGTTGAACCTAAAGTCACCTTCTAAATTAATATAATCGCCCGCTCCTAATACACCAGAGCCGTAATTGATTATTGAAATTCCCAATCTGTCATCAGGGCTAAGTAGTTTGAGTTGGTTAATAGTTAGGTACGGGATTACAAATGGAATCGTTGTCTCGCGCCCCTTATTTTGCAACCTGGCGGTTGACAAGGTTGCCCACGCTCCCGTGCCTTTGCGTGCATGAAAGCGCAATCCAATAAAGGGATAATCTTTTTCTATTTTCAGCATTTCGGCTATTTTTTCTGCCGAATTCATCTCAGGATACAGCTCGGGAAAAGGAGCTTGAATTAAAGAAGGAAGATAAATAGCGCCACTGAGTGTTTCTAAATAGAAACTTTTTTCGATATAGTAACTAGACTCTAATGCTGCGTATCCGGCAAAAGTTTCAGAGCAGTTGAGAATTTCAATAATATTAGCGCCGTCAGCGCTGGTGATTGAGCGCCGGAAAGTTCTCGTCCCGCTAAGTGAATTATCGCTCACAGAAACCAGTCCTTTCCTTCGATTACAGAACCACCACCGGGCAACTGTAAAATTTCCACAGGAAAATCTATATCGGCGCTAAACGTAGAATTAGTACCGCCTGAAGAGGCTAGTACAAGCTGACACCGACGGAGGTTACTGGCGTTATTTGGATTTTTAACAGGGTCTAGCTCTAACAACTTTAAATCTACTATTCCCTGCATGACTGCCTGAGACAAGTTCGGCGCCGTGCTGCTGCCACCAGTTCCGCTGGTGAAGGTGGAACCTGTCAAGTAATGGGTTGCTGTTGCAGTAAACTGCCCCGTGACAGCAGCAGCAGCCTGAGTATTTAACACCAGCGATACGGTTGCTATTTTTGTGGACAAGTTAACGCTAATTGTGACGGAATCAGTGCGACCGGCAATTTTAGTTAAATTGTTTTCCTCTTGTTCTAGCCTTGCCAGCAGTCCGTAAACATATCGCTCTTTACTGGCGGGCCCAGTGGGGGCAGATTGAGAAACGCCAGTTACTGTGGCACCGGTACCGGCTGTATGTACTGCCATTTTTTGGGAAACATAAATATGCTTCTAGTTTATTAACTTTTTGACACTTGATTGAACTTGAACTTTTTCTTAAGAAGTTGCTCTTTTAGATAAAAGAGCAACTTCTTAATATTTTGCGATCGCCTACCAACAAGGCTTTGAGTGGATACACTAAAGAGGGGTGTTGAAAGGTTGTCAATTGTCTAACAGTACAAAGAAAACAGCAACAAGTGAAAATATTTAGGTTTGGGCAAGCTACGCCCATGAATCAAGCCAGTTACGAACTAATCAGCAAACATTTATTTACGGAAATTCACAAGGTCTTTTTAGCTATTGCTTGGTACACTGGTGAGAGACCAGATGCCATTCTAAAAAGCCAGGTCTCTCAATTTTATGTAAATCCATCCCGGCGTATCGTGCGCTCGGAAATACTCTATAGCGCGACGACTAGGAAGGATAAGAAAACTAGAGAAATCCCCTGTCATCCCAAGTTGGAACAAATTCTTAGGGATTTTGAATGCTTGGAAAGTGGCTATTTATTTCCGTCTCGCGTTCACAAAAATGACCATCTTTGTCGGCAGGCGATCGATAAAGCTTTCCGGCGGGCTTTGAAGAAAGCGGGGCTTGAGAATCAGGGATATTCCTTGTATTCGGCACGCCGCGGGTTTATTACTCGGCTAAACAACCTCGGTTGTAGCCCTGGGCTGATTAAATCCCTCTCTGGACACGCCAGCCTTGCATCGTTGAGCCGGTATATCGAAATCTCAGAAGAACAGCGAAAAAATGCGATCGCCAATTTTTAACTAAATTATGCTAATCAACGTCAACTCAAACTCAGTAGTCAATATTTCCGAAGACTTGCGCGGCGCCAATGCTGTCGCTACTGTGTCGGCCACGACAACCGTGGGGGTAGCTCTTGCTGCTAACGCGAACAGGGCAAATTATTCTATTTACAACGCAGGCCCAGCCACCGTTTTCCTCAGGGAAGGATCTGTAGTAACTCCGGCTCTTTACACCACGCCGATTCCTTCAGGCTTCCTTTGGAAAGAAGACTTTATCTCTGCTAGATACACAGGCGTTATCTCTGTTATCACCGCGTCAGGCACGGCCTCTCTTCAAGTTTCCGAGGGGACGCTAATCTAATCAATGGGCGAACTGATTGATTTGAACCGGAAAACGATTACTGATGCGGATCTTCCGGCAACAACCGCGACGGACGCCGAAGTAGCCCAGGCGATTGCCGCGCACGAGGCAAAAACTGACCCGCACCCTAGCCTGTGGGCAAGAATAGTGGCTGGATTCCTCAGTCTGGCTGGAGGGCAGCGGATTTTAAAGAATAATCCGCCAATCACTTACACAAGCTTTTTTGGAGGTAGTAACCACCTCGAACTGAGAACCGATAACGGTAGCAACCCCATTCTTGCCTTTCACAAGGGAGGGATATCAGCCGTAAGCCTCTATCACTTTGGCTACGGAAATGAATTGCTTCGTCTTCAAAGCGCCGACGGACTGAACGCAGCGCTAATCCATGATGGAAATATTGGAACGAAGACTGCTGGCAATGCAAATGGTTTGATGCTTGACGGCGGGGTGGCAATAAAAACAAGGCTGATTGAGGGTACTACCGCAGCCGAGCAAGGACTAGGCGTAAACATCGCCCATGGACTCGACCCTGCCAAAATTGTATCCGTGCAGGTCATTGTCCGGGCAACGTCCGGAGCGATTGTGCAGGCAAATAATTTAAATGGCCTGGGAGCAACAAGACATCGCTTTGACTGGGCCGTAATCGGAGCCAATTTATTTATCACTAATGTTGCGGATCAGTCGGCGAGTCTCGTATCCCGGCCATTTTCTGCACTGATTACGTACCGTTCGTAAAAAGGGGCTACCTCCGAAGCATTCCCACTACTTCCACTGCTGAAATTCCAGCAGCCAAGAGCGATCGCACTTTTTCAACTCTTGCCTGCGCGATCGGCGAATCCGTATTTCCCCCGCGGATGTGAATGTGGCGCATACGCGAACCATCGCGGTAGGAGAATCGGAAGTATTCGCCACTACGGGCCGTGCCACGCGGTCGGTAGGTGGATATAGCTTTGCACCCTGATACAGAATCATTTGGGGAATTTGATTCTGTCATTTGGGGAATTTGATTCTGTATCAACTTCGACAGGGGCGATCGCCTCTGATACAGAATCATTTGGGGAATTTGATTCTGTATCAACTTCGACAGGGGTGATAGCCTCTGATACAGAATCATTTGGGGCTGGAACGAGACTAACTTCGTCGGGGTACAAGAAACCCCATTCGTTTATGTGCGGATTCCAAAACCTCATGCTCCCATCAACGGGATGGACGGACTCTATTCTGAATACTTCGCCTCGCTTCACCCAAGCGGCGGCGCCTGATGGTTTCTTTCGCAGCTTCACCCAGTCACCGGCTTTGTAGAGAGTTCCGACCGCTGGGGAAGTGGCGAACAGTGAAAGTTGAGCAGTTACCATTTCCCAAATCCAAAATTTAATGTGAAAGCCGATCGCCCAAAAGGGCGATCGGCTAATTTTCGAGAAAACTTAGATGTCGCTAGGTGCGAAGCCCGGTGGCATTGTCGGAACGCCCATAGTTAGCTGTTCCAGCAGGGCTTGGGCTTGCTGAATCGTTGCAGCTTCTTCTGCCGACTCCCTGGACTCTTCCTCTTCCAGCACTGCCAAGCGGTTGCCTTGGCTTAGGGAGATTTCAAGCATTGTCCGCAAGAGTTGAAAAAATACTGGATTCATGAGTTTAACGTCCTTGTTGTTGTTTAATTGCCGGTCTCTCCCGGCTGTCACGCCAGCAGGTACGCTCAGCGTTTAGCGCTTCGTTCTCTCCGAAGTGTCACGCTAGCTCTCGTTCTCAGCGTCACGTCTTACCCTTAGAATCTTGCAGGTCTCGAACCCACTTATTACTACTTGTTAGGGCAGTTATCAGCATCAGTAGCCTAGCTGTCAAATGTCAAATTCACTTTGTACTGCTACAGATAAGTGACCGCTTCATGAAAGCCTCATTTATCTGTAGCAGTCTTCTCGGAATCGTCTAGTTTTTTCAGGTCGTCTAGTTTCACCATTCTCAGGTTTGGAAATATGCAGCGGAGTTTGTCGTTGATGTGGTCACATTCCCACTGCTCTACGTGCAGTCTGGGCCCATCAGTGTGAGCGCTGGTCTGGGTAAAATCAACTCCCTTCTTGAGGTTCCGCTCGCAGATTTTGATGTACTCGTTAATCAGGCCGGTGAATTCGATAAATGTGTGGCAGTTGGTGGCGATCGCCTCGCGGTAGTAGTTGGCGCTCGCGGCTTTCATCGCCACGAGTATTTCCTCTGGCGTCTGGGGATTGTGTGGGAGTTCTTGCTTCGGGCCACCTAATAGGGTTTTTGCTTCTTCTGTGTCAATCATTGATTTACAGCCTCTCGAAAGTTTTTGCCTGGTATGAATACCGGAACTACGGCAGCAGGGATTTTAAGTGCTTCTCCAGTCTTGGGATTGCGGCCTTCACGGGCTACTCTGCTACGACTCTCAAAACTGCCAAATCCGACTAAGACTACTTTCTCACCGTCGGCAACGGTGTCAACTATTGTGCCTAGAATGGCGTCCAGCATGGCGTTTGCCTGCTTTTTGGTGGTTGAGGTTTTGTCTGCAACAGCATCAATTAGTTGGGATTTGTTCATTGTTTGGCGATCGCCTTTTGAGTTATTAGTTATTAGTTGTTGGTCATTAGTCGTTAGGAACGCAAAAGCCAGCACCCCACACGGATACTGGCTTTTTTGCTATTCAGGACTTGACTCCTCTTGATGGTTAATTGGTTCTAATTGCTGTTGCTCTTCTTTCTGCCGTGCCTGCAATTCTTTTAGCTTGACTAGATTGTTGAGCTTCTGTTCGCACTCCCTCGCTTCTGACTGATACCAAACGATGCACTCCAAACTCTTGACCAACTGCTTTTGTGCATCGTCGATCAGTTGGTCAAGGATTCCCCCAAGGGCGTCACTAGCCCCAGTTCCCTCCTCGCCACCTTCTCGATCAGGTGAGATGCACTGATTCCTAATTCCTTCGCCAATTCGTTCAACATTTTGGCTCCCGTAGGCGTCAAGCCGAACGCCTTCGTCACTTTCACTTCCCCGTATTCTCTCTGTTTCGCTTTTTTGACCATGGGTTTGGCTCATAACATTTCCACTAAATTAACAAAGTCTTATATGAGATGTTGACATTATATCATCATAGACTCTATGATAATATCCATAGTCTGTTATGAGACTGCACTGCATACCCTGCAATAACCGGGCGAGACTGCATACTCGCCCTTTCCCTAACCTATGTACACACTGGAACAGTTACAACAGAAGACTTTTAAGGAATTGAAGGAAATCGGCTGGCAGCTTAACGTGCTCCCAGCGGGCGACAGACGGTGCCGCCAAAACTGGATTGATGCCATTGCCGATGTGCAGCCCCCGCTGCTGGAACTGCTGGAAGTTTCCCCCGGTGTCGAAGTCGAACCGGTTGCGGAGGCGATCACACAGGTGAGAGAAATTCCCCCCTGTGACAGAGCTAGCGAATTCAGCCTGTATCCGGCCGATTTCGACCCTCTTTCTGAGATTGATGAGGATCGTGAGGCGTACTACGAGCTTTATGGGGTCGAACGAGAGGATGATGACAACAACCCCGATTTTAGATATTGGCTACATGGAAATAACCGCCGACTTTACGGTGGTTATGATGATGATGATGATGATGATGAATTGGCTGCTCAGCCGATCGCACAAACAGTCGAAAATTCCCCCGGTGTCGAAATCGAACCGGTTGCGGAGGCGATCGAAATTCAAGCCCAGGAGACACGTTTCAACTTTGATATCTGTTGGGTAGTGGACGCTGAGGATCACTTTGTTGGTTTTCTCCCGGGTCCCGCTGATGAGTATCTCAGTGGGCGTAGAAGTTTTGCGGCTAGATCTTATCGAGTTGTCGAGCCTGGCTCATTGATTATCAAGCCGATCGAAGTTCAAGCCACCGAGCCGATCGAAGAACCCGCACCCTATAGAGGCCTTCAATTAGCCATTGATGAACTGATTGAAGCAGGTGGAGCCAGAGTTCTTTCCGTAGGCGATAAATTGACGGCAGGTGGAACGACGCTCACCAAAACCAGTGATGACTCCTTCTTTTTTGAACCGGCCAAACCAGCTACCGAGCCGATCGAATCCAAATTCGGCCGCATCGTTTATCCCAAGCCGGCCCCTGAGCCGATCGCACAAACAGTGGAAAATTCCCCCGGTGTCAGTTTCGACGTTGAGGAATTCCAGCAGGCTCACGTCGCCGAGATTGACGCCTATGTAGCAAGTTTCACCGACGATCGCCCTCCGAACCGAGGCAGTGGCGACAGGGGACGAATTGAGCCAAAAGTAACCCAAAGTGCTTTAAAGCAAACCGGCAAAAAATCAATCGCTCATCAACTTTTGGAATTATTCAAAGCTTCAGCGCTCATCATTCCTGATTCCCCCGCCGCTGAAAGTGAGCCAAAAGTAACCCAAAGTGCTTTAAAGCAAACCGAAACTTCCCCCAGTTCCGAAGCAATTCCTGTCGGCATCGCGCTCTCTGACCGATTCCTCGCTCGCTACGCGCCACCGCAGCCTGAGCAGATTCACTTCAAAGTCGATGCTGACGGACAACTGAGCTTGCTTGACTTTGAGCTTTCAGGCATTGAGGAGCCGCCCGACCCTGACGATTACGATTGTATGTTTAGTTTTTGGGCTGCTTACGACGCTTGGTGCGATCGCTTTGGGGACGAATCTTTTGAGCAATGCACGGAGCTCGATTCGCAATGCACGGAGCTCGATTCGCAATGCACGGAGCTCGATTCGCAATGCACGGAGCCGATTCAAATCGAATTAGCATCAATGGTTGAATGGGCCCCTTGTTTGGACGAGTACGAGCCTGAAACAATCGAAACAATCGAAACGAGTTCCATCACTTTGGAAATTTCCTCGATGCTGATCCTCTCTGAGGGCTGCGCTAACGAAAGTTTTGACACTTGCGACTTTTCCATCCCCACATTTGACGTTTGGTGCGATCGCCCGATCGACACTGACGAACCGCCCGACACAGGGATTTTCGCTCGCCGGCCTTTGCCAAAACCCCCCAGTTTTCCGCCGATGGCTGTCGTTGCGGGCGATCGGGCAAACCGCATTAAAAAGTTCGCCCGCAGCGCAACATTTTTGAGCGGGCGAGCGCCTCCGGGAGGTGATGCAAGCTTCTAAATGGTTGACCCATATTCTTTCCATCATGCTTATACTGCGATCGCTTTTTGAGCGAGGGCGATCGCTTCTTCTCCTCCTTCCAACTAACAGGTGAAAAACAATGGCTTTTATCAAGATTTCTATCCCCGTCTACAAAAAGGACAACTGGCAAAACCTTCAGAAAGACGGAAGAATCGAAGTCAGCAGCGACGTAGATGACCTTTCTGATGGTTACAAAGAGTTGAAAGACCAGATCGATCAATTGCTACTTAGTCTTGACGCCGAGACTCGCCTAGCAAAAAATGCCCGCGCGCTAGAACTCGAAATAGAAAATAAAGCTTACACGCTAAAAACCCTTATCAGAGACATTGAGAAGGCCACTCAACATTACGAAAGTTTGAGGTTTTTCTTAGAAAAACTGGGGATTGACCCGATCGCACAGAGACTGACTTTTGACAAGAGATTCTTGCTACAAGATGCGTCATCGCATGAAATTGAAGTGGTCAACAACCAGTCGGAATTTTAAATATGTACATTGACTTCTCCGACGATTGGTGCGAGCCGTCAGAAGCGGAATTTCAACCGCTTCTGGACTTCGAGAATGAAATTCTCGGCGAAGCACCGCATAACGATATTTCACTCCTCACGCAGCGCATCAAACGCTCGTTCCTCGACTACGTGCGACAAGGAATCATGCTTTACACTGTGCAGCGTTACCGCTTGTACAAGCAGAAATATGTAGATTTTGCCGAATACTGCAAGCTGGCTTTAGGGCGATCGCCAAAATCTAAAATCTAAAATCCAATTTAAAGACCCACAGGAGTAATCTACCTGTGGGTCTTTAAATTAGTAAAACGTTGTTACAGTGAAGACAAAAGCGGCGCAACAGCGACGAAACAGTTAAACTCACAGGTGATGGCACGCGCCTCCGCAGCGAGCAACAATCGCGGGCATCGCAGCGTCTGCACAGCACGTAGCTGATGCTTCGCTGACAATCAACTTTCCAAGATGCCCCTATCTGCCGCCGCCGTTATTGACGCAATTGCGTGATTGAGATCCGGCTCGCTGCCACCTCAAACCATGATTTTTCGCGATCGGGCGTGATATTTGTAGGTTAGTTGGGCGCATAGCAGCTAGGATCGAGCTAACTCATGGTTACACTAAAGCTCGTCATGCGGCGTTGCCTCTCAAAAACCCAATTGAGTCTTATGGCGCACTACCGCTCCACTTTATGTTTGTTCACTTGCATTGCCTCTCTGGGCGCTGCCTTCATTCCCAGTGCGGAGGGAAGGCAACAGATTGTCATTGCTTCCTACCAGGTTGTTTCCCAAGAAATTGCTCAAGCAGACTCTCCCCCGGACTCCAGCCAGGACTCCAATCCTCCACAATCCTCTCCAGCGCCCGATAAAAACAAATCTAAGCCGTCTAAAAAACAAAAATCTAATTCCAAAATCCCGAAACCAATCTCCAATATAATTGTCATTTTGTCACGCCAGCGGGGGTTGTTAATGTTGGGTTTGGCAGCAGTTGTCGTCACGGCAGCGGCAGTAGCGATCATGCTGAAATTAGTTAGCAGTGGCGAGTCAAATAATTCTAAGCGAAGACGGGTTCGAGGCGATCGCCAAAACCAAAGAAACTCTCGATTCACCAATCCCGATGCTCAGAGAAACAGGCACGAAATGGGACAGCAACAGGTTTCTTCTGGGGGACTCAAACCGCTACCAGCATTGCCCTACCCTGTCAATTTCCCCAAGGGCTACAAGATCGAGAGCACCGATCTGCCTTTACCGTTTATCGTGGAATCTGGGCAATCAGAATCCGAGGATGCAGGGGTAGAGGGCGATCGAATTAATTCCGACACCGCCACAGACGAAAATCGCAACAACGGCTACAGCGACTCAGGTTTCAATATTCCAGAAACAACTAATCGAGCCGATGCACTAGCGAATCGGAAGAAAGATATTTCCCTTCCCGAAACGGAAGTCAGACAAAAAGTTGATATTATTGAAACACTCATTGAAGATTTGCAGCACCTCAATCCGGCCTCTAGGCGCAAAGCAATTTGGGAACTCGGGCAGCAGGGAGATTCCAGAGCCGTTGAGCCGTTGCTGAATTTATTAGGAAATTCTGACTCTAAGCAGTACAGTTTAATTCTGGCAAGTCTCTCAGAAATTGGCATTCGCACGCTCAAACCCATGAATAATGCCTGGTCAATTTCATTGCAAAATGAAAACCCGGAAGTGCGGAAAAATGCGATTCGCGACTTGACACGGATTTACGAATTGGTGAATCAAATCAGTCACTTGTTGCACCGCGCGACGGACGATCCAGATGCAGAAGTTCAGGAAACAGCTCGCTGGGCAATTAATCAGTTGAATCGCATTCGTCCGCGTTCTGGGAGGGATGATTAATGTTCAGTTGACAGTTGACAGTTGACAGTTGACAGTTGACAGTTGATACCAAATTTACATAAAGTTGCATATAATCGCAGGGTAACAAAATCGAAACCTGGCTTTGTTTTCAGCTTGTCTATGTTCTATGCAGCTTCATAGTAAATTGGTATGACAACGACCTCTACCTAGAAGGAAGAGGATTAGAGTAATGAATAGTCTGATTTTAATTTCTCCCGATCGGGCGCAAGGGCTTTAAACCAATTCTTTTTGGTAATTGCTCAACCTCCTTGACAAGAAGGCGAGAAAAATATTAGATCGAGGCATGGAAAAACTCCACAGAACTGTTTCTGATTTTATAGGCAATACAGGCATTTTTTGCAAGTCAGATTGTTCGAGATTTAACCGTATATATCTATAAAGAAAGAGCGCTGAAGCGCAACTACGTACCCTGGTATGTAGTTGCGCTTCAGCGCTCTTTCATATATATAAAGCAATACGGTTTACTGAGGAATTGCAAAGTCAAAAGTCTTTGTAATGAGGAGTTGAATCTTGTGTTTCTTATAATAAATTTCCGTCCGAAAACCTCTATATGTAAAGTACACTGTACACTTTACATATAGAGGTTTTGCGTAAATTCTATCAATAATTAAACCGATGATTAGTGGGGTAACTTGCTGAGTCCGTACCAGGTTTTAGCACCGACAATTCCATCTTGTGGTATATTCTTGCTGATTTGGAACTGGCGCACTGCGACATCTGTCATCGTCCCAAAATATCCATCAATTGCACCGAAATAGTATCCATTGATTTTCAAGACATTTTGAACAATTTTCACAGCATTACCAGAACTGCCATTCATCAAGATGGGCATATTCACAGGTGCACCAGAATACAGTGCTTGCCAAGTTATAGAACCAACCATCCCATCTTCAGTTAAAAAGACGCGGTGTTGATAGCCTTTGACTGCTTTTTGAACTTGGGCGCCGAAGATACCGTCCATCGGGCCAGAATAATATCCCCAATGATAGAGAAGCTGTTGTAGTTCCTTGACAGCTTGACCTGTGGAACCTATTTGTAAAGTAGGTTTGTTCAGTGCGGCGGTTGCAGCAACTGCAACATTTGATTGAGGAGTAGCATCGGCGACGATAGCTACAGTTTCATTATTCGTGGTTCTTTCTTCGGTGTACATAATGTGATTCCTTTGAAGATTTAAGTTGTGGTCTTTGATATTTCAGGTATAACTGGTGAGATTTGTGGCTGCACAGTCACTTTTTTGAGTGTCACTCATTTGAGTTAGCTAAGTGTATTTGTAGTGAGGAATATAAGTGCTCAGATTTTTATGAGGACTGAAGTCCTCACTACAAACTAACTGGTAAGGTGTTTGTGGGCACCCAACGCAACTTAGTGGGGTAACTTGCTAAGAGCGTGCCAAGTTCTGTAGCCGACAATTCCATCTTGTACTAAACCCTTGCTGAGTTGGAAATGGCGGACTGCTACATCTGTCATCGGGCCAAAAAATCCGTCAATAAAGCCGAAATAGTATCCATTTAATTTCAGGACATTTTGAACAATTTTCACAGCATTACCAGAACTGCCATTCATCAGTGTCGGCATATTCACAGGTGCACCAGAGTATAGTGCTTGCCAAGTTATAGAACCGACTATCCCATCTTCCATTAAGAAGACGCGGTGTTGATAGCCTTTGACTGCTTTTTGAACTTGGACGCCGAAGATACCGTCAATCGGGCCGAAATAATATCCCCAATGAGCTAGGAGAGTTTCTAGTTCTTTGACTGCTTGACCTGTGGAACCGATTTGTAAAGTGGGTTTGTTGAGTCCTGTTGTTAGACCAACTGCAAAATTTGATTGAGCTGTAGTATCGGCGGCGATCGCCATTGTTTCATTGTTCGTGCTTTTTTCTTCGGTGTACATAATGTGCTCCTTTCAATATTTAAGTTGTGCTCTTTGATATTTCAGGTATAACTGGTGCGATTGATGGCTTCACAGTCACTTTTTCGAGTGTCACTCATTTGAGTGTCACTCATTTGAGTGACAAACCAAATCAAGAGGTTTGTAGTGATGACTTCTGTCCTTATCCAAATCCGAGGACAGAAGTCCGAACGATCAAACCAAATCAAGAGGTTTGTAGTGANAATCCGAGGACAGAAGTCCGAACGATCAAACCAAATCAAGAGGTTTGTAGTGATGACTTCTGTCCTTATCCAAATCCGAGGACAGAAGTCCGAACGATCGCACTAATGGGCGAGCATTACAGCGATCGCCCGATCGCCCTCACTGTAATTCTCGCAAGGTAGGAATTAAATACTGTGTCAAAGTAAAGGCATCTACACCTAATTCTGTCCGTTCTTTGGCTGCGGCGATTCCGGCTTGAGCGTGCCACCACGCTGCTGTTACTGCCACTTCTTGGGGGGGGGATTTACGGGCGATCGCACTTGCTAACAATCCCCCTAACAAGCCGGTGAGAACGTCGCCGCTGCCGCCTCTGGCGAGGGCTGGGGTGCTTTCGGGATTGAGATAGGTAAGGGTACGTGAAGCGTAGCTATCCCCTAGGGAATCGCCGTCATCCTCCTTCCAACTTATGCAAACTCTGGCTCCTTTGAGCAATACTGTTGCACCGCAAAGCTCTGCCGCTGCTTGAGTTGCGGCAATTCGATCGCCGCTGAGGCCGGCTAATTCGGGAAACAAACGCTTAAATTCGCCCGGGTGAGGGGTGATAATTGTCACTGCTCGGCGTTCCGACAAAATGGGAACTGTGCCGAGTTGACCGAGGATATTTAAACCGTCGGCATCTAAAACCAGAGGTCGATCGCACTCCAGTACAGATTCTACAGCGATCGCGGCTTCCAATGTCAGACCTGGCCCTGTGGCGATCGCATCGTAGCTACCCAAATCAATTGCTACCGGCAACTCCTTAATGCCACCGTTTGGGGTTTCGGGACATCCTATAACTAATGCCTCTGGTAAATGACTGCTCAACATCGGTTTAATCGACTCAGGGACGGCAATTGACAGCATTCCGACTCCGCTGGCTCTTGCTCCCAATGCGGCTAAAATTGCGGCTCCGCTGTAACGGGCCGAACCTGCAATAATTAGTAAGTGACCGTTGGTGTATTTGTGCGAAATTGGCGATCGGGGTAATGGTAAATGCTGAATTGCCGATGCTTTAGTAATGCGTTGTATTGCTGGAAAATTGCCCAATATCGCTGCAATATCTGCAACGGGAATATCAAAATCAATTAATTCTGACTTACCAATATATTCTAAAGCTTTGTCTTGTAGAAAAGCCATTTTCCACAATCCCAAACATAATGTATGTTTTGCCCGGATTGCCGTACCCAATACAGCCCCAGTATCTGTATTGATTCCCGACGGAATGTCTATACTAAAAATCGGGATGTTTAAATTATTGATTTCATCAATCGCGGCGGCTGTGGGGTTAGTGATTTCTCGTTCTAACCCAAAACCAAATAAACCATCTACGAGAAAGTCGCAGTTTTTCAGCGGTTCGATGTTCTCAACAAATGGAATATTTAAAGAACGCGCATAATCAGCGTGACTTTTGGTAAGTTCTTTGAGTTTAGAAAATGGGCAGTAAATAACTACTGGGAATCCTTTAAAGTGCAATTCGCGGGCCACAACCAAAGCATCGCCGCCGTTATGTCCCGGCCCAACTAACACCCCAATAGCTGGGAATTGAGAATTAACAATCTTTAGCCCTTCACCGCTTTTCCTTCTATACGTTACATCCGTTTCATCCGTTTCAAAATCCGTTGCCGAACTTCCCTCTTCCCTCAAAAGCACCTGAATGCGTCTAGAAATCAGGAGTGCAACTTTTTCCATTAAAGCTGCTACGGGCATTCCAGCCGCAAAGATTCTGTTTTCTATTTGCCGCATTTGGTCGGCGGTGACAACAAATTTTTGAATAGTCATAAGAAGAAGGAAGAAGGAAGAAGGAAGAAGGAAGAAGGAAGAAGGAAGAAGGAAGAAAAAATACACAGCAAGCCTTTGAGCGATCGGGATTTGAGGCTTAATTAGGTGGATTTACTTATTAGTGCTAAAATTTCAGCTAACAGCAGTAGCAGGTTGTAGTATTTTTGTGGTATAATCAATTAGCTCGATCGAACTTGCGTAACAGTAAAACAGTAAAATAGCAATTTATTTCCGAACCATGAACAAGATTGTCGTAGGCCTCTCCGGCGGGGTCGATAGTTCCGCAGCAGCCGCAATTTTACACCATCAGGGCTATGAAGTGGTGGGTTTAACGCTGTGGTTGATGAAAGGCAAAGGTCAATGCTGCTCTGAGGGAATGGTCGATGCCGCTAAAATTTGCGAAGATTTGGGCGTTCCCCATCACATTGTTGACAGCCGCGAGGTCTTTCAGGCAAGTATTGTCGATTTTTTGGTGGACGGTTACAGTGCAGGAGTTACACCTCTGCCTTGTTCGCAGTGCAATAAAACTGTGAAGTTCGGGCCGATGCTCAAGTACGCTCGCGAAGAGCTGGGTATTGAAAAGATTGCTACGGGGCACTACGCTCGCATTACCTATGATACTGCTACGGATCGCTATCAGTTGCTGCGGGCGATCGACCCTGCGAAAGATCAGTCTTATTTCTTGTACGATTTAACACAGGATTTACTGGCGGGTACGGAGTTTCCTTTGGGGGAAATCACCAAGACTGAAACTCGCAGAATTGCGGCGGAATTTGGCTTGACAACCGCTGATAAGCCGGAAAGTCAGGATTTGTGTTTGGTGGAAAGTAACGGTTCGATGCGGGCTTTTCTCGACAAGTACATTGCGCCGCAAAAGGGTGACATTGTAGATAAGTCCGGCCGCGTACTCGGACAGCACGACGGCGTGCACCACTACACTATCGGCCAGCGGAAGGGCCTGGGGATTGCCGCACCGGAACCGCTGTATGTGATTGAACTTGATGCTGGTGCTAATCGGGTAATTGTGGGCGATCGCCAGTTGGCAGTAGAATCTGACTGCAATGTCCAGAAAGTAAATTGGGTTTCTGTCGCTGGGCCGATCGCTCCGATTCGGGCTTCCGTGCAGATTCGCTATCGATCGCAACCCGTCCCCGCTACAATTATTCCCGTAGAATCATCCGAAGCAGACGAAAAAGCAAGCGGTACAAGAGTCAAGGTAATTTTTGACGAACCGCAGTTGAGCATTACCCCCGGACAAGCCGCAGTTTGGTATGACTCAGATGTGCTCTTAGGCGGCGGGATTATTGAAAGAAAAAAACTCCCAAATTGATGTTAGGGGATGGCTCGCGTGGGTGCATCTCAATGCAAGCGAATATATCCGTAGGGGCGAAGCATGACCGCATAAAATAGGAGATTATAACTAATAACTTATATGCGGTCATGCGAGAGCCCTCTTCAAAAAACCAGATGCACCCGCTCGCGTCCCCACCCCACAAGAAATCTACCACAATAAAATCTAGTCTTTGTGGAACAGGCATCTTGCCTGTTCCAAAAGGAAATTTATTGTTCATTTCACAGGGTCAAATTCCCTTAACTAACTTTCTTTTCCAAGCGCAACACATTCCCCCTAGCATTGGTGCGGTAAACCCAAGTTTGGCCGCCATCAGAAACCACAACCCGCCAACCTTCAACAATCATTTGGCCGCAAATTTCATCAGATTTCGCGAGTCCCAAACAAGTATTCGGCCAACTTTGCCGGCTCGATTCAGTGACTTTCAACTTGTCAGCAGCAATCCCAGTCGAGCGCGACAACTCTTGGCGAACTGCGGCTGCAACGTTTGCGGGCAACTGGTTCGGGGGATTTTGGCGCGTACCCTCAGCCAAATTGCCCGGTTCGGAAATTAGACTATTTAGTACCAATCCCGAATAGCTGATTTTTTTTTGATCCCCGACAGCGGGAAATTGCTGCGCTGTTTGCTCATCTTGGTTTTCCACCTGAACGAGGGACTGTTTGAGGGCGCCCGCGTTAGCCGCAGCGGTGTGGATTAGCGCCGGATACATTTCCCATGCCAGAATTCCCGTCAGCACCAAAGCCAAGATTAAAGGATTAGGCTGCTTTTCACCTCGGTTTTGATTGTTTTGAGAGTTATTTTCGGAGATTGGTTTCATAGTACGCCCTCTGCCTCACTTTACACTCTTGCGCGATCGCTCCGGAGCACTCAAATGCAGATACCGATATAGACACTGCTGCTGGTGCTGTTTGTTCCTTGGTGCAGAACCGACTTAACAGAGTCGTGCGGCGCAAGTATCTTATACTCCCTGCTGCCACTTCTGTTTCAGGAAACTTGCACTACCAGTTATTACTTAATTTTTACTTTTAGTATAGTATTGAGCAAAATTTATCGCTAGGTAAATCTGCTGAAACAAAAATGATTTTGGGGGAACATCTCAGTATAAATGACTATTCATCGTGCCCAAACTTCTGAAGGTTTTGTAGACAAGGGGAGGCGAACTGAGCCAGTGAGAGCCAAGGGATGCCGTACAATCTGTAGCAACAGGACGGGAACGCATGATAAATTAAGCAAGCTATCGCTGATTAATTAGAGGATTTAGGTTTTCAAGAGCGATCGTCCCCGAAAATAACTTAGTAGCGATCGCTAATTTTTTAGTAACATCTTGTTGAAATATATCGATTATGAACAGAAAATCCCTAGGAATCCATTTAATGAATCGGATCAGCTATCCTCAAAAATTCATCTTGATCGGTTTTCTATTTGCGATGCCGTTAGTCTTGATGATGTACCTGCTGATTTCCGAAATTAACACCAGAGTTGATTTTGCCCAAAAAGAAATCTACGGCAATCAATACCTGCGTCCGCTGCGCCAGTTGAGGGAATACATACCGAAATTTCACCTGTTAAATTATCAGGGTTTAAATCCAAATTTAAGCCAGCACGAGTCCTGGGATAATTTTGAAGCTAAGATAGACGCGGACTTTCAATCCCTGGCAAATACCGACCGCCAGTTAGGAACAACTTTAGTTTCCCGCGAGCAATTTAATACCATTTATCAAAATTGGCAAAAATTTAAACTTCATCGGAGCCAGTGGAGTTTAGAAACTTACGATGTTGTATATCAAAAAATCGCATATGATATTAATAAATTGAGCGCTCACGTCGGCGATACTTCCAATCTCATATTAGACCCAGATTTAGATACCTATTATTTGATGGATGCAACTTTGTTGAAAATTCCAGAAATGCAAAAATTATTGTCAGAAATTAGGCTATTTTCTCAAAAAAGTAGCCTGCGTTCCGATGCCACACCTGAGGAAAGAGCGAAATTGATTACTTTTGCGGGCAAATTGAGAGAACTCAATCAGGATTTAGCAATCAATATGGAGGTAGGATTTAGCAACAATCCTCACGGGAATCTGCGACCGAAATTAAGCCAAGATTTGATAAAATTTAACTCAGTAGTAGAGCAACTAACTGGGCAACTAGATAAACTAATTTATCCCACAGCCACAGTCGAATATTATACCTATCTCGATGGCAGCGACCGAGTTCTGAATTCGAGTTTTGAACTGTGGGACAAAAGTGTCAATGAATTAGACTTTCTCCTGCAAAAACGTATAGATGCTTTAGTTACTAGAAAACACTTAATTTATGTTTTTATTCTAATTATTTTAACAATAGTTGTTTATTTATTTGTATCTTTTTACCTAGCAGTCATGCAAACTGTATTTGTGCTTGAGGAAGCGTCAAAAAATATGGCAAGTGGCAATATTGACCACAAAATTATTTTGGATAACAAAGATGAACTCGGGCAAGTTGTGGGTGCATTTAACAAGATTGCCGAGGCTTTGGTTGGTGCGAATCAAGAAATTACTGTTCTTAACGATCGCCTAAAATCCGAAAATATGCGGATGAGTGCCGAACTAGATGTCACTCGCAAAATTCAGCAGATGCTGCTGCCGAAAGACCGAGAATTGAAGGAAGTTATTGGCTTAGATATTGCAGGATTTATGGAACCTGCTGATGAAGTAGGCGGTGACTATTACGATGTACTCCAGCACGAAGGTAAAGTAAAAATTGGTATTGGCGACGTGACGGGACACGGATTGGAGAGCGGTGTTTTAATGATTATGCTTCAAACAGCAGTGCGAACTTTGCTCACCTACAACGAAGCCGATCCGGTAAGATTTTTAACCGCTATTAACACTGTAATTTACGATAATATGCAGCGGATGAAATGGGATAAGAACGCTAGCCTTGCTTTGCTAGACTATCACGAGGGAATGCTGAAGTTGAGCGGCCAGCACGAAGAAATGATTGTCGTGCGGTGTAACGGTTCTGCCGAGCGGTTTGATACAATCGATTTGGGTTTCCCGATCGGGCTGGATGAAGATATTGCTGATTTTGTGGCCCAAACCCTTGTCCAGTTGCATTCAGGAGATGTGGTAGTGCTGTACACTGATGGGATTACGGAGGCTAAAAATATGAATAAAGTGCTTTATGGTTTAGATAGGTTAATTAAGGTAATACAGATTAATTGGCAGCAAACGGCTACAGAGATCAGGCACGCTGTAATTGACGACGTGCGATCGCACATCGGCGAACAAAAAGTTTTTGATGACATCACATTGCTGGTTCTAAAACAAAAATAGGGAATTGGGAATTGGGAATTGGGAATTGGGCATGGGGCATGGGGCATGGGGCATGGGGCATGGGGCATTGGTAGCAACTCGCCAATAACCAATAACCAATAACAACAGTCAACCAACAAATAACAACTAACAAATAACAACTAACAAATAACAACTAATATGATTCAGACTTTCGGCGATTTCATCGAGCCGACTCCCAGCCACGAATATTTAATAATTGGATTTTCCCCGAGTTCGATCCCCCTCAAGCAGCGGTGGCGGAACAACGGTTTGTCGGCGGATTTTCTGGCTGACTACTTGACGACTTTTTTCCCTGGAAACGAGGATGACCCCTCGACAATTGACAGACAAGCTGAAATTAAAAGTGCTGTTAGCTATATTGCTAATGAGTTATTAGAGAATGCGATGAAGTTTAATGATGAGACATCGGAACACCCGATCAACATTAAACTGCAATTAAGGAGCGACGGACTGATTTTCTCAGTTGCTAACACCATCCCTCCGCAAGGTGTAGGGAAGTTTCAGGCTTACATTCAGCAGTTGCTGGAGTCCGATCCGAGCGAGCTGTACATTGAGCGGTTGGAAAAAAATGCTGCTGACGAAAATTCTACTAATTCAGGATTGGGCCTGCTAACCATGCTGAGCGATTATACCACCAAAATAGGTTGGAAGTTCCAGACGGTGCAAAAAGACCCGGAAGTAATTACGGTGACAACTATGGTGCAATTAAGAGTATAAGTATCGCTGGCGATCGATAATATCTAAGGGACTTTTTTTTGCGGCAATGGAAATTAAAACAGAAGATTACGGGATCTGTTACGATCCATCAACGGCAACCGTGAGTTTTAGAGGATCTCTAAGGTTGAGCGGGCCCCAAGAGTACGCACCGATAGTGCAGTTGCTGGAGGAGGTAGCCGATTTGGCACCGGCAAAAATTACCCTCAATTTGCAACAGTTAGAATTTTTGAACAGTTCAGGCATAAATATGCTGTCGAAGTTTATTATCGAAGTCCGCAAAAAAGCTCGGGTGCAAATGGCGGTACAAGGTTCTCAACGTATAGCTTGGCAAGGTAAATCTGTGAAGAATTTCCAGCGCCTAATGCCGAGTTTGCAGTTTGAATTACTATAGACATATGATGACTTTTAGGGTATGGACTGTTGAGCAATTTTCTGTTAGTCGAGGCGCAAATTCTCGGGTTATGCTGGAAGAACAACCATCTAGAGAACAGCTACTTTTAGAGATAGAAAGATTGCGCCAGCAAGTGGAAGACTTGAAGGAGGAAAAAGCGGATCTGGAAATCTTGCTGGAAAATACTGCTGAACATTCCGATACGGTGGAATCTGAGTTGCGCTATCGGGCATTGGAGGCGGTGCGGGAAGGCGAAATCAAGCTAGCTCAATTTCTGGAAGCGATTCCCGTAGGCGTGGCGGTGCTCGATGCTCAAGGTAAACCTTACTACGTCAATCGTGCCGGACAGCAGTTACTAGGCCAAGGGGTGTTGCCGTTAAATGCTGTTGATGATTTGTCAAAAAGTTATAAATTTTATATCGCGGGAACTGATATTATTTACCCTTCACAGAATTTGCCGCTCGTCCGAGCTTTGACGGGAGAAAGTTCGACTGCTGACGATCTGGAAATTCATAGACTAGACAAGAAAATCCCCCTTGAGACTTGGGGGACGCCAATTTTTGACGGTGGCAAAGTTGCTTTTGCGATCGCAGTTTTTCAAGATGTCACGGAACGCAAACAAGCTGAAGCCGACCGCCAAACATTTATTAAGGAATTATTTGAAGTCAATAAAAGCTTAGAAAAATCTCTGGATGCTGAATCGGAATTAACTGATGCCTACGGGCGATTTGTGCCACATCAATTTCTCAATTTGTTGGGATATGAAAGTATTATTGATGTCAGTTTAGGCGATCAAGTGCAGCAGGAAATGTCGGTGCTGTTTGCGGACATCCGCGATTTCACGACGCTTTCCGAAACTATGACTCCTCAAGAAAATTTTAATTTTATAAATGCTTACCTGTCGCGCATGGAGCCTGCTATTACTAGCAATCACGGGTTTATTGACAAATATATCGGCGATGCGATTATGGCTTTGTTTAGCGACTGTGCAGATGATGCAGTGAAAGCTGGTATTGCGATGCTAAATATCCTGAATGATTACAACAGATACCGTTTAAGTGTGGGCTACATCCCGATTAAAATTGGGATTGGGATCAATTCTGGTTCTTTGATGCTGGGGACAGTTGGTGGCACAAGCAGAATGGATAGCACGGTGATTAGTGATGCTGTTAATTTGGCATCTCGGATTGAAGGGTTGACGAAAGATTATGGCGTTCCTATGTTAATTTCTCAGCAGACATTGGAACGGTTGCGAAATCCGGCTGATTATAATATTCGGATTGTGGATAAAGTACAGGTAAAAGGAAAATTACAATATGTCACAATATATGAGGTCTTCGATGCCGATCCGCCGGAAATTCTCTCGGCTAAGCTAGCAAATTTGGCGGTATATACTGAAGCAATGTTACTTTGCGATCGCCATGAGTACCGATTGGCAGGAAAATTGTTTGAAGAGTGTTTGCGGAAAAATCCGAGCGATCGGGTAGCTCGCATTTACCTGAAACGCTGTCGGGATTGGCGATCGCTCCTCAGGGAAATTTAGTCAGTTGGCTGTTGGCAGTTGGCAGTTGACAGTTGACAGTTGACAGTTGACAGTTGACAGTTGACAGTTGACAGTTGACAGTTGGCAGTTGGCAGTTTAAGAGGTTTCGCGACATTGCATCGGGAGCATCTCAGTTTTGCATTTATATATAGTGCTGTCCCCGCTCGCGAGTACAATACGCGAGCGGGGACGCTCGCACTATAATAAAAAAATGCTTTTTACAAAAATGAGATGCTCCCTTGACAGTTGACAGTTGACAGTTGACAGTTGACAGTTGGCAGTTGGCAGTTTAAGAGGTTTCGCGACATTGCATCTACCAAGAAACCGGGTTTCTCATTTAAAAGTGTGTAAGTCCTGATAATATAATTACTAATTTGGAGTGTCAATAAAAGACGATGGGAATTAACAAGTGGCAGTCGAGAATATCTATAAAACCTTCAGTAATTAAAGTTATAGCTTTGTTCTGCCTCTGCTGCTTGTTAACTGCAAGCTGCGGACAGAGTGCCAGTCGATCGCCCAATTCGCCCAATTCGCCCAACAACGATCGCGTGACAATTGGCACAACCTTGAAATTGCGGACGATCGACCCCGCCGACGCTTACGAAACCATCTCAGGACAACTGCTGCGAAATTTGGGCGATACTCTCTACACCTACGAGTCGGGAACGACAAAGTTAATCCCCCACTTGGCGACAGCAATGCCAAAAGTTAGCAAAGACGGATTGACATATACAATTCCCTTGCGTCAAGGCGTGATTTTTCACGACGACACACCGTTTAACGCCGCAGCAATGGAATTTTCCTTGCAGCGGTTTATCAAAAATGGCGGTCGTCCGGCTTTCTTGTTGGGCGATGCAGTAGAATCGGTGAAAGCGACGGGCGAATACGAATTAACTTTTCAACTCAAAAAGCCTTTTGCTGCGTTTCCTTCTTTGCTGACATTTGCCGGTCTTTGTCCGATTTCTCCGAAAGCTTATGAGATTGGGGACGGTAAATTTAAACCGGATACTTTTGTGGGAACTGGACGCTACAAACTTGCGAAGTACGGTAGCGATTCTCTGAAGTTTGACGCCTTTGATAAGTATTGGGGAGAAAAACCCGTCAATAGAGGTATTGACATTTTGCTGCTTTCGAGTTCTTCAAATTTGTTCAATACTTTTAGGACTGGTGCGATCGATGTAGCTTATTTATCTCTGGATGCGGATCAAGTTCGCAGCTTGGATGAGGGAGCAAAAAAAGGGAAATGGCAGGAAATCGCGGGGGAGAGCAGTACAGTTAGTTATATGACGCTGAATCTCAATTCTAAACCGCTGGATAAGTTAGAGGTGAGACAGGCGATCGCTGCGGCGATGGATCGGCCCCTGATTAACGATCGCGTCCTCCGAGGACAAGCCCAGCCTCTGTACAGCCTGATTCCCACAACCTTCGACGTTAACAAGCCAGTATTTAAAGAACTGTACGGCGACGCCAACATGACAAAAGCCAAGGAATTGCTAAAAAAAGCGGGATATTCGGCCGCCAATCCGTTTATTTTTCAAATTTGGCATCCTAGCGGTTCTACAAAACGAGGTTTAGTGGCGAGTACGATTAAAGCTTTAGCCCAACTCAAAATGGACGGGATAATGCAGGTGGAAATTAACAGCGTTGAATCTCCGACTTTGTTTCAGAATATAGAGAAGGGGATTTATCCTGCGGTGTTAGTGGATTGGTACGCTGACTTTTTCGACGCTGACAATTACATTCAGCCGTTTTTGGATTGTGCGACGGGTTCGGCGGCCCGCGGGTGTGAAAAGGGCGCCAGTCAGGGGCAGGGTTCGTTTTATTATAGCGATCGGGTAAATCAACTGATCGCCAAGCAGCGCCAAGAAGCCAACCCTCAAACCCGCAAAGCTTTGTTTGCCGAAATTCAGGACATACTAGGTCAAGATGTACCTTTCATCCCTCTTTGGCAGGATAAGGACTATACTTTTGCTCAGAACAGCATCACGGGTGTCCGTCTCGAACCGACGCAATCCTTTCCCTTTTGGTTCCTGAAAAAGCAATAATTGTTTACAATAATTGTTGGGAGTTTAAACGTCCATAATTCTATCATCTTTTGTGCACAACAGGGTGATGATTGTCACAGTTTATCGAAGAGACCGATCACCCCACTCTCTCTAAAAATGTTGGATATTATTAGTAGAGAGAGATATCGCCGAGGGTGAGTATATGAAATTTGGAATTTTAACAACAACAGGGCTGCTAATTGCGATCGGTTTTGCTTCTGGAGTCAAAGCAGAAAACGTATCACAAGTCAAGCAACTATTAGAAACTAAAAATTGCAGCAAATGTGACTTGACAGGAGCGCAGCTTTCTGGCATGAATCTCAGCGGTGCGAATTTGAACGGTGCAAATTTGAGTGGTGCAAATTTGAGCGGTACAAATTTGAACGAAGCCAAATTAAACGCAGTAAATCTGACACAAGCTAAATTGCAAGGTGCGAGCTTAATTGGGGCTAAAATGCACGGGGCAAATTTGGAGGGTGCTGATTTGACTCGCGCTAACCTGAGTTTGGCTGGTTTAGTAATTGCCAGTTTGAAAAATACCAACCTTACCAGTGCTAATTTGGTCGGGGCTAATTTAGAAAGTGCTAATTTGACTGGGGCGAACCTGAGAAATGCCCGTCAGTCTGTCGCGAATCTGGGAAATATCACCCTCCGGGGCGGTAGTTTGTCGGGAATAGATGTGCTGGGGGTTAACTTGCGGGATGCTAATTTGACTGGTGCTAATTTGACCGGTGCTAACTTGAACGGTTCGGATTTGACTGGCGCTAATTTACAGGATGCCAATATGGCAAATGTAGATTTGAAAAACGCTGCTTTGCCGTAGGACGATCGCCAATTGCTATATCAGACTATCGTGTTTAACAACCTTAATATAATCCTGTAGGGGCAATTTCAGAAATTGCCCCTATAATTTTAATTTCCTTCATTCATTTGACAGTTTGTAGGGGCGGTGCCCCCGTGTCCGCCCTCTTCGTTGACTGTTGACAAAAGAAGGAACAGGATTGGAGTAACGAAGAGCCTGATTTTAATTTCTCCCGGGCTTGGGGCTTTAAACTAATTCTTTCTGGTAATTTTAATTTTCCGTTAAGTCTGAGATGAGAGAGGACTGAAGTCCTCACTACAAACCTGAGAGTTATTTAACTTGATTTGAGATCAATCTTCGTCAGCGGCATCTTGGGGAAAACGGATAATGTCATCATCACCCAGATATTCGCCATTTTGGATTTCAATCATCACCAAGGGAATAACGCCGGGGTTTTCCACGCGGTGAGCGGTATTCATGGGAACGTAGGTTGACTGTTTCTGCATGAGAATGGTCTCTTTGTCATCGCAGATAACTTTAGCGGTACCGGAGACGACAACCCAGTGTTCGCTGCGGTGATAGTGCATTTGGGTGCGGATGTGGTGCCCCGGTTTGACTTCGATGCGATTGATCTTGTAGCGATCGCCCGCGTCTATGACTGTAACTTTACCCCAAAACCGGGTTTGCGTGCGATCGTCCGTTTTTTCGATTGTGTCCACTGTTTCCACCATGCTGTTGATCTCGCTAACGGTGTCTGTAAAAATATATGTAGTTGAAAGTATATCAAAACGTAAGTGCGATCGGGCTTTGGCTTAAGTTTTTCTCTCAGAATCCAGTTTTACGAGATCGATCGCCATTCGCGAGCATCCACAAACTGAGACAAATGCCCCACATTTGTGGTAGCAATTACCACTTCATTTGCCTCATTTGCTAATAATATTGCTTGAGCAGCCAGAATCACATCGCCGTCAAGTGCATTGGGTTCTGCTGTCGGCCTTCCTCTCTTTCGTGCATCCGCCCACAACTGAGCCGCTAGAAGCATTACCTCCGTAGTCAAAGGACGGTAGGGAATTTGCGATTTAAGTTCATCAAGTCGTCTAATACCTGCCACCTTACCTGCACGAATTAATTCGCGCCTCACCTCATAGTCAGCAATTTCAGGGAGCACTACAATATAACCTTTAAGTGGCAAAGATTGCAGCCAAAGTTTGCCCTCTTGAGATAAAGGAGAGGCGGCTTTGGGATTTGTAACAATTCCTAAAGGCCCAGAATCTAACAATACTATTTTGCTCATGGACTATATATGCACCGGGTTTTCTTCTAGTGCCTTGCGGAGAACTTCAGCGGTTTCTGTTTGTTCCTCTTCATCTCCATCATCTAGCCAAGATTGTAACAGCTTGCTCAGAGCTTCGTGTTGCTGTACGGGATCGATAATTTCTGGTTTTTCGTTATCCTCATTTCCTTCCTTTCGCCCCGCTAGCAGCATTTTGCTCATAGGTTGATTTCTTCTGATCCCCTCCTTCGACATTTTAGTAAAATCTACGTTTTCAGGTGTCTGGGCGGGTTCCGATAATCCGGGCTTAACTGTCACGGTTTCCAGAAATAACCGCATCATTTTCAGCAAATTCGGCCAATATGCTCTCGGAGTTTGCTGAATTACACTGAGAAACTCTACCATTTCGTTGCCAATGCGAGGTTCTGGCGCTGAAGTTGCTGTCGCTGGACTTTCACTGATTAAAGCTTGTTCAGACATAATCATTTTTCTCCTTTCTCGGATTTATATGAATCAGCGGGTCGATCGATATCCTGGATGGGAAGCCAGAGATTGGCGATCGAATTCGCCTCTACTTATATTGTAAATATTGTAAACAAAAGGCGGAGGATGATTCATTCAAATTATGGGATTTGCTTGAACCGCAGATATCAGCGGATGAACACAGATGTACGCAGATAATTAATTCATCTGCGTACATCTGCGTTTATCTGCGGTTCTAAATAACCATCTAAGTCAGCGGGTGCATCTCATTTTTGAAGAGGGCGAAGCATGACCGCATATAAGTTATTAGTTATAATCTCATATTGACTGCGGTCATGCTTCGCCCCTACACACATATTTGCCAAACCCAGATGCACCCTCAGTAAGCTGCGATGATATTACTTGCTCAAAACACCCTCAGGAATCCCCAAAATATCCTCAATCCGAGGCATATCTTCCAAAGCAATCACTCGCCCTTCATCCTCAAAGCCCGCAATCTGATCGAAATTTAAATATCGATACAAATCACCAGCAAAAGGATTGATTTTCTTCGCCACAATCTCTTGGTATTCTTCGACTGTGGGAATTCGACCCAACAGCGAACAAACTGCGGCTAATTCCGCAGAACCGAGATAAACTTGCGCGTCTTTACCCATGCGGTTGTTGAAATTACGAGTCGAAGTTGAAAACACGGTTGTCGCATCTTTAACCCGCGCTTGATTGCCCATACAAAGACTGCATCCCGGCATTTCTGTGCGCGCTCCAGCCGCTCCAAAAATGCTGTAATAACCTTCTTCTTTCAGTTGCTGTTCGTCCATCCGAGTTGGCGGACAAATCCACAGGCGAGCTTTCACTTCCCCTGCACCTTCCAACACCTTCGCAGTGGCGCGGTAGTGACCGATATTTGTCATGCAGGAACCGACAAATACTTCGTCTACCCGATCGCCCGCAACCTCACTCAACAGCTTCACATTATCCGGGTCATTCGGCGCAGCCACAATCGGTTCAGTAATCTCATTGAGATCGATTTCGATGATTTCCACATACTCCGCATCAGCATCCGCCTCAAGCAACACAGGATTAGCCAGCCATTCCTCCATCTTGGCCACCCGGCGCATCATCGTCCGCGCATCTTCATAGCCCCGCGCCACCATATTTTTGAGCAGCGCGACATTAGAACGAATGTACTCAGAAACAGTCTCAGCGCTCAATTTAATCGTGCATCCGGCGCAAGAACGCTCGGCCGAGGCATCGGTCAATTCAAAAGCCTGCTCGACCTTCAAATCGGGCAAACCTTCAATCTCCATAATTCGCCCAGAAAAGACGTTTTTCTTATTCTGTTTCGAGACTGTCAGCAAACCTTTTTGAATTGCTACGTAGGGAATTGCATTCACAACATCTCGCAGCGTTACTCCCGGTTGTAATTCACCTTTGAACCGGACTAGAACTGATTCTGGCATATCCAAAGGCATCACGCCCAAAGCAGCAGCAAAAGCTACTAATCCCGAACCCGCCGGAAAGGAAATCCCTAATGGAAAACGAGTGTGAGAATCGCCGCCTGTTCCCACTGTATCCGGCAATAACATCCGGTTCAGCCAAGAGTGAATAATTCCGTCTCCGGGACGCAAAGCTATGCCCGCGCGCTGTGCCATGAAATCGGGCAATTCGTGGTGAGTTTTGACATCCACTGGTTTCGGATAGGCAGCGGTGTGACAAAAACTTTGAATTACCAAATCGGCGCTAAATCCCAGACAAGCAAGTTCTTTTAATTCGTCCCGAGTCATGGGGCCGGTGGTATCTTGGGAACCGACTGTGGTCATTAATGGTTCGCAAGATGTGCCGGGACGAACGCCGGACAAACCGCAAGCTTTTCCTACCATCTTTTGAGCTAAGGTGAAGCCTTTTCCGGTATCGGCGGGAATAGTTGGACGGGTGAAAATCGGGCTAATTTCTAGTCCTAAAGCTTCGCGAACTTTGTCGGTTAAGGTGCGTCCGATTAATAGGGGAATTCGACCGCCGGCGCGAACTTCGTCGAGGATTGTGTCGGGTTTGAGGGTGAAGGTGGAGATGATTTCTCCGGCTTCGTTGGTGATTTCGCCTTTGTAGGGATGGATGGTGATTACCATGCCGGTTTCCATTTTGGCGACATCGCATTCGATCGGCAATGCGCCGGAATCTTCAGCGGTATTGAAGAAAATCGGGGCGATCGCACTTCCTAGAATATATCCGCCGTTGCGCTTGTTTGGTACAAACGGAATATCGTTACCAATGTGCCACAACACGGAGTTAATCGCCGATTTCCGCGAGGAACCTGTGCCGACAACATCGCCAACGTAGGCGACGGGATGGCCTTTTTCTTTCAATTGGGCGATCGTTTCTAAGGCCCCTGGCATCTTGCTTTCGAGCATCGCCAAAGCGTGCAGGGGAATGTCCGGCCGCGTGGTAGCCTGAGGTGCGGGAGACAAGTCATCGGTATTGGTTTCTCCGGGCACTTTGAAGACTGTAACAGTAATGGCTTGGGCTAGTTCGGGGCGGCCGGTAAACCACTCGGCATCAGCCCAGGAATCGACTACCTGCTTCGCGTAGGGATTGGTATCCGACAGGGCGAGAATGTCGTGGAAGGCATCGAATACTAACAGCGTTTTGCTCAGAGCCCGGGCTGCGGTGGCGGGGATAGCGATTTCGGCAGTAGGATTGAGCAAGTCGATTAAAGATTGGACGTTGTAACCGCCCATCATTGTCCCCAGCAGGTAAACTGCCCATTTGGGAGCAATTAGGGGGCTGTGGATTTCACCTTTGGCGATGCCGGTTAAAAAACCAGCTTTGACGTAGGCGGCGCTGTCTACGCCTGGGGGTACGCGATCGCGCAATAATTCGATTAAGGCTTCTTCTTCTCCCGGTGGCGGATTTTTCAGCAATTCGCAGAGTTCCGACGTTTGCTGGGCGTCTAGCGGCAGCGGCGGAATTCCCAATGCGGCTCTTTCGGCAGCGTGAAGGCGGTAAGATTCAAGCATTTTCTCTCTCTCCTCGGATAGTTTTGGGTAGTTGTTTGCAGATGGCATTACTTTTTAGATTAGGGGCTGGCGCTGCATATTTGGCAAGCTACCCCGCCATACATGAAAATTTAACGCAAGTTCAGAAACTCTACATTTTCTTACCAGAGACAGATGCGATCGCCACTGGCATTCCACCTAAAACTCGATCCGAGCAGTTTTGGGGAGCTGACTTGCATGAGTTTTGGTTAAGATTAATGTAGTGGGGCACTGTCGATCGTTCTCTACATATGCAATCATCAGTCACCACAAGTTTCAACAGTTGACAGTTGACAGTTGACAGTTGACAGTTGACCGAAGGAGAGCGACCTCTACCCTTAAGTCCGAGGATTCGAGTAATGAATAGTCTGATTTTTATTTCTCCCTCACTCGTGTTCCGGCTTTCAACCAATTTTTTCTGGTAAAAAAAGTTACCTGCTCAATGGAACAATTGAAAAATGGAAAGTTTTATCCCTGAAAACGGTGAAGACTGTCAGGGCTGTGCCGCCAAGCCAGACTTGTACGAAGAATTGCAAGAAACCAAAGAATTGCTGCTGACGATCGCCAATTCGATGCCGATGCCCATGATCGTCAGCAGTCTACCTGACGGCATAATTCTTTATAGCAACGATTTATGCCGTCAGGCTTTCGGCCTGAGAGCATTTCAGTCGATCGACCACCAGCCAGCCTCCATCCTCTACAACAATCCCGCAGAACGGCAGCAACTACTGGAGGATCTCGCTCGCAACGGATACGTCCGCGAGACAGAAGTCCGCCTCAAAAAAGCTGACGGTACCCTGTTTTGGGCCACTGTATCCATGCGGTATTTGACATTACTGTCGGAAAAAACTGTGCTGTCGGTGTTCTGCGACATTACCGAGCGCAAGCTAGCCGCCGCTAAAGAGCAGGAATTGCTGGCGTCAATCCACTTGCGGGCCCGCCAGCAAGCGGCCGTCGCCTACTTGGGACAGCAGGCCCTAGCCGAAACAGACTTGTCCGCACTGATGGACAAAGCTGCGGTGTTAATTGCCCAAACCCTAGATGTCGAGTATTGCCAGTTTTTGGAACTGTTGCCTTCTGGCCATGCTTTTCTGTTGCGAGCGGGGATTGGCTGGCAGCCCGGACTTGTCGGTAACGCTACTGTTACCGCTTCTAGTCGATCGCAAGCAGGTTACACATTGCTAGTTGGTGAACCGATAATCGTCGCAGATTTGCGAGTAGAAACCCGCTTTAGCGAGTCGCCACTGCTGCACAACCACCAGGCTGTCAGCGGCGTCACTGCGATCGTTCCCGGAAATCGAGGACAGGCGAAAAAGAACTGGGGACAAGCAGAACCTGGGAAGACTGCTGAGTCGGCTGTCTGGGGCATTTTGGGGGTACACAGCAAGCAAGAGCGCGTTTTTAACCAGGATGACGTTTATTTTGTAGAAGCGATCGCCAATCTGTTAGCTGCGGCGATCGATCGCATTCGATCGCAAGAGCGCTTGCAAATGATGGAACGGGCGATCGAGAGTACCAGCAACGGCATTGCGATCGCCGACGCCACAGTTGCAGATAATCCAATTATTTATGTCAATCCCAGTTTTGAGCGGATCACCGGTTATAGCAGAGAGGAATTAATTGGTAAAAATTGCCGATTTTTACAGGGAAAAGATACCAATTGCCCCGCTGCAAAAGAGCTGCAAACTGCCATTCGAGAAGGGAAAGAATGCCAAGTGATTTTGCGTAATTTTCGGAAAGATGGAACACCTTTTTGGAACGAACTTTCTATTGCTCCCGTATACAATTTTCGGCGACACTTAACTCACTTTATTGGAGTTCAAACCGATGTTACAGACCGCCAGCGCTCGGAAGAAGAATTATTTTTAAAGTCTCAAGATTTAGCCACATTCAGTGCCAACCTCAAACATTTGCACCGGATTACAACTTATCACTATCAAAACTTTCAAGAACTGGTTGATGATTATCTGACAGCAGGCTGTTTAATTTTTGGACTCTCTATTGGTATTATTGCTCAAGTTGAAAGTCAATCTTTTCTGATTCGCTCCGTCAAAAGCAACATCAAATATTTTAACAAAGGCTTAAAATTAAATCTTAGCGATACTTACTGTGCAGCAGTAATCAAATCCAAAAAAACCATGGCGTGTTCTCACATCAAAGAAATACTGAAAACTGGCGACCATCAAGTTTATCAAGATTTGAACATAGAATCATACATTGGCACACCGATATTTGTCAACGATAAAATTTATGGTACTTTGAGCTTTTGTTCGCAAAAAGCCCGACATAAAAATTTTGAATCGCAGGCCAGAGAAATCATAGAACTGATGGCTCAAAGCATCGGTAAATTTCTGGCAGTTCACAGAATGGAAATCGAACGCCAGCGAGCCGAACAAGAGCGCTGCGAGCTGATAGTATCTCTCCAAGAAAGTGAAGAACGCTATCGTCGTTTAGTAGAACTATCTCCCGAAGCGATCGCCGTTCACAGTCAAGGAAAAATCGTCTACATCAATGCCGCTGGCGCTAAACTCCTCGGCGCCAGATCTCCGGCAGAGCTCATCGGCTTTCCGGTATTGGATATCGTTCATCCAAACTATGTCGAAAAAGCCAGAGAACGGATGAGACAAGTCGAGGAAGAAAATCAGCCGATCGAGCTTGCCGAAGAAAAATTGATGCGGCTTGACGGAGAAATCATAGACGTTGAAGTTGCCGGCATCCCTGCTATTTATCAAGGCTCAGCCGCCGCCCAAATTATTATCAGAGATGTCACCGAGCGCAAGCGAGTAGAACAGCAACTACTGCACGGCGCCTTTCACGATTCGCTGACGGGTTTACCTAACCGCCTTTTGTTCATCGACAGGCTAGGACAAGCGATCCGCCGTTCCAAACATTCCCCAGATTACAAATTTGCCGTCCTGTTCCTAGATTTAGACCGCTTCAAAATAGTTAATGATTCTTTAGGACACATTCTTGGGGATAAACTGCTAATTGCCCTAGGGCAGCGGCTTCAGGATTGCGTGCGCGTTTCCGATACAGTCGCCCGGTTGGGGGGAGACGAATTTACCATTCTGCTAGACCGCATTCAGAGCTTCAGCGACGCCACCCTAGCAGCTAACAGGATACAAACAGAACTGAAGATTCCGTTTAACCTCGAAGGGCATGAAGTATTTACCACCGCTAGCATTGGGATTGTTTTCAGTCGAGGTGACTTAGGAATAGTAGAAAGTGACGAGTTGAACGGCCAGCAGAGTGCTTTATACAGCCATCCCGAAGAATTCCTGCGCGATGCTGATATTGCTATGTACCGTGCTAAAGCTTTGGGTAAAGCCCGCCACGAGGTGTTTAATTTGGCGATGCACGACCAAACTATCTCCCTCTTGCAGTTAGAAACAGACCTGCGATTAGCTATTTTTGGCAAGGAGGAATTAGGGAAAAGTAAGGATGAATGTTCGCACTTTATTGTCCACTACCAACCAATTTTTTCCCTCGCCAGCGGTGCGATCGAAGGTTTTGAGGCTTTGGTGCGCTGGCAGCACCCGATTCGGGGTTTAGTACCGCCTTCTACTTTTATTCCTGTAGCTGAAGAAACAGGCTTGATCGTGCCTCTGGGAGCCTGGGTGCTGCGCGAAGCTTGCCGACAATTGCGCGTTTGGCAAGAAATGTTGATGGAAGAAGGAAGAAGGAAGAAGGAAGAAGGAAGAAGGAAGAGGGAAGAGGGAAGGGGGAAGAGGGAAGAGGGAAGAGGGAAGAAGGAAGAGGGAAGAGGGAAAAAATTCCCAATTTCCAATCTCCAATTACCAATCCCCGATTACCAATTACCGATTGCCGATTCCCAATTCGCGATTACCAATTCGCGATTCCCAATTCCCAATTTCCAGTTACCAATTGTCGAGCCTTCACAATTAACAATGAGCGTCAATCTTTCTCCAAAGCAGTTAGGAATGGCGAATTTAATTGAACATATAGATGAAATTTTGGCAGAAACTGGCTGCGCTCCGAGTTGTTTGAAATTGGAGATCACTGAAAGCGCGATCGTAGAAAATGTGGCTAAGGCTAATATTGTACTCGCCCAATTAAAAGGTAGAAATATTCGATTGTCGATCGACGATTTTGGTACGGGCTATTCGTCTTTGAGTTACTTGCACCGCTTTCCGCTGGATACGCTGAAGATCGATCGATCTTTTGTGAGTCGCTTGGGGGCGATCGAAAACGGCAACGGCGGGGGTCAGCCTTTGCAGATTGTGCGGGCGATCGTAACTTTGGCTCACAATTTGGGATTAAATGCGATCGCCGAAGGTGTGGAGACAGCCGAACAGTTAGCCCAGCTTCGGGCACTCGACTGCGAATTAGCTCAGGGATATTTGTTTTCTAAACCTTTGGACAGTGGCGCAGTGACAGAAATGCTGATAAATCTGGGCAATATCAAGTCGGGTTAACATCTGTTTCAAGAAATCTGTCTATTTCTACCTAAATTTACTCATTTACCCAGAATTTGAAAACTGGTGACAATAGCTGTATAATTCATTTGCGCTTGATTCATGCGAGTTGCTCCCGGCTTAGTTGGTGTGACAACCGAACAAACACCAGGCACGAATGAATCATTAACTACAATTCAATATTTTTACCTCAAAGTCGCAAACTCTAACTGGGGAATTGTGGTCAAGCCTACTGTTGAGCCCAAGCCGAGCAGTAAGCAAGCAGTGATGCGCTACTTTTTACATTGAGGAAGTTACACCGCAGACTTGGACTGACTCTAGTTTTGCTGTTCATGAGTAGATTTAGATAGGTTGTTAGAAGCGGTTAGGAATGAGATACCTAGAAATTAACTTTTAGGTATGTTGTTGCGCTTAAGCGCTCTTTCATAGATCGAGAGCGCTGAAGCGCAACAACGTACCTATGATTAGCGATTAGCTTTGAGCGGAATCTCGATCGCAAATTGGGCACCCTCTCCCGGCGCAGAAGTGCATTTCAACGAGCCGTTGTGTCTGTCTGTAACAATTTGATAGCTAATTGACAAGCCCATCCCAGTGCCTTTCCCCACAGGTTTAGTGGTGAAAAATGGGTTAAAAAGTTGATTGCGGACAGTCTCTGTCATGCCCGGGCCATTGTCAGCAATCCGAACTAATATTCGATCGGGTTTTGGCATTTCAGTCCAGATGCGGATCGAGCTGGGATTTTCCCGCATTTGCTCGACAGAAAGCCGCGCATCTCTTTCTTCCAAAGCATCTAAAGCATTGCTCAAGATATTCATAAATACTTGATTTAGCTGTCCGGCATAACATTCTACTAACGGCAATTGACCGTATTCTTTGATCACCTCTATTTCGGGATAATTGGGTTTTGCTTTGACCCGGTGCTGCAAAATCATCAGAGTGCTATCTATACCGTCGTGGATGTTGACGGCTTTCATTTCTGCTTCGTCCATGCGGGAGAATGTGCGTAGAGATGCAACGATGAGCTGAATTCTGTCTGCACCGACTTTCATTGACGAAAGCAGTTTCGGTAAGTCATCCATTAGAAATTCTAGTTCAATTGCTTCGACTTCCTGTTGAATTTCCGGCACCGGATCGGGATAGTAGTTTTGGTAAAGTTCGATCAGGTGCAGCAAGTCTTGAGTATATTCGTTAGCATGGCTGAGATTGCCGTAAATAAAGTTAACTGGATTGTTAATTTCGTGGGCAACTCCTGCGACGAGTTGACCGAGAGATGACATTTTTTCGCTTTGAATTAACTGCGATTGAGCGCTGGTTAATTGCAGCAAGGTTTGCTCTAATTCGCGAGCTTTATTGCGAGTTTGGGCGTAAAGATCGGCTTGGTTGAGGGCGATCGCCAATTGAACTGTAATCGCTTGCAACAATTCGACTTCGCTATCGCTCCAGGGCCGCACAACATTGCTGTTGCAGCAGGTAATTGCGCTCATTACCCCGGAAAGTGCCTGCATGGGGATGGCTAATACAGATTGGTAGCCCATCCCTCGAATGGTTTGTTTCCAAGCAGGATCTGCGACTGTTTCGACATCATCCAGCCGCACTATTTCCATATGCAATATTTGTTCTCCAACGGGGCCAAAATCTGAAGCCCGATAGGGACCTGTTAAATCGGGAAGTTGGGGGTGGCGAGATTCTTTAATAATTTCCCAGAAAGGCTCCTCCCCGTCTTCGCGATACCAGGCAAAGTTGCAGCGATCGATCTTCAGGAAAGCGCGAATTTCCTGAACTGCGACTGTGACGATGCTGTCGAAGTCGAGGGAATTGCGGATTTGAGCGGTGAGAATGTTGAGCAATTTTTCTCGATCGGCTTGCTGCTTGAGTTGGGCGGACGATCGCCTCAAGGCAATTTCTGCTAGTTTGCGATCGGTAATATCTTCGGTGACAGCTAATAGATATTGCGGTGTGCCATCAGCATCGAGTATTGCTGTTTTCTTGGTGTGAAATATCCGCGATTCTCCTTGGCCTGTTTGAATATCTTCTTCGGCGATTTCTACCATCTGCCCGCTGTCGAGCACTTCCCGGTCTTTGGCGGTGAAAAGATCAGCTTGTTCTGTGGGGAAAAAGTCGTAATCATTTTTGCCCATAACTTCTGCTGCACTGAAACCGAGCAAAGTTTCGGCTGCGGGGTTCCACAGTACAAATCGCAACTCTTTGGCCTCCTTGGCAACTACTCCTACGGGTATGGTTTTGAGGACTGATTCCATAAATTGTTGAGCGCGTTGCAGTTCTGCTTCTGCCTGTTTTCGATCGCTAATATCTCGCACGTTGGCAATGATGTTAACATTGCCGTTAAGATTGATTTTGGACAGGGCAATTTCTGCATCAAAAGTTGAACCGTCGTTGGGACGCCTCGCTTTCCATTCCATGCGACCTGTTTCGCCGGCTAATACTCTAGCCCAAAGTTCTGCCGTTTGTTCTATGGGATTATCGCCGCTTGAATAGTCGTTGATAATTGATAATTTTGTTGCTTGTTCCTGGCTCACTCCGTACATTTCTAACATTCGATTGTTGACATCGAGAATGTTTCCTTCTAAATCGTGAATGAAGATAGCATCGTAGACATTGTTAAAGATTGTTCGCAGGTTTTGTTCGGAAACTTGCACCGCTGCTTCTGCAAGTTTTCGATCGCCAATTTCTTGTTCTAACTGAGTGACTGCTTGGGAAAGTTCGGCAGTGCGATCGCTCACTCTGTCTTCCAACTCGGCTGCTGCTTGTCTCAGGGCTTCTTCTGCAAGGAAGCGATCGGTAATGTCGATCGCCGTGCCGAACAATTTTAGCACCTTGCCACTGGCATCGATTTCGGCGCGGCCCAGGGTGTTGAGGTGTCGCAAGGTACCGTCGGGGCGGTAAACGCGGAAGTCAAAATCAAAGGGGATGCCGAAGTCAACTCCCCGCTGTACTTCTGTATGCCAAAATTCTAAATCTTCTGGATGGATCAGAGCGATTTGCTCTTCTCGGCTGGGTGCTGTGGCCGCTGGTTCGAGTCCGTGGATGCGGAAGAGTTCCTCTGACCAAGTGACGGTTCCCGTTGTTGTATCTAGTTCCCAATTGCCGACGTGGGCTAGTCTTTGGGCTTCTTGTAGCTGTCGCTGGCTTTCTCGGATGGCTGTTTCGGCAACTTTGCGATCGTTGATGTCGAGCAATACACCGGAAAATACGATTTCGCCGGTTTCGCTGCGGGTGGGAATTGAGTCGCCTTGCCACCAGCGAATCTCGCCATCGGGCTTGACTAACCGCCCTTCGTAGTGCCACAGGCAGGTATTTTCAACGGCTTCGTTGATGGAAGCGATGAAGCTTTCGAGGTCTTCGGGGTGGACGTGGGAAATGAAAGAGGCGATGTTTCCCATCATTTCTGCTGCGGTGATGCCGGCTATATCTGCGATGCGATCGCTCATATAGTCAACTCTCCACACTCCATCGCGGCTGCAAAATTGAAACAGAGCTCCGGGGATGGTGGCTGCGATCGTCCGGAACTTGCCTTCGCTGACACTGAGGGCGGCAAAAGTCTGTTGCAGTTCGGCGGTACGGGCTTCTACTCTGCGCTCTAGTTCGGCGTTTGCGTGTTGCAAGGCGGATTCTGCCCGTTTGCGATCGGTAATGTCGGTGGCTGTACCGGTGGTGCCGAGGACGTTTCCGCTGTCGTCGTACAGGGCTATGGCATTGAACATCAAATGTTTGATGCTGCCGTCTTTGGCGATGTGGGTGGTTTCGTGCTGAAAAGCTGATTCTCCCTCAAGCAAGCAGGGGAAAACTTGTAAATCTTTCCGGCTTTGTTCTGGTGTCACAAAGTCCGAGAAAGGCCGATCGAGCATTTCTGCTGGTTCGTAACCGTAGATATATCTAACTGCTGGGTTGACGAAGGTGAAACGCCCCTGGGCATTCACCGACCAAATCATGTCTTGGGAGGTTTCTACCAAACGACGGTATTTGGCTTCGCTGGCTTTGACGGCTTCTTCTGCTGCTTTGCGTTCCGTCATGTCCCGGGAGACGCCGACAGTCATTGTAATTTGGCCGTCTTCGTTGCGGATGGGTGCTTTGACTGTGCTAAACAGTCGCACTTCTGAGTCGTGGCGCGTCACCGGTTCTTCGGCAATTTGCAGAGTCTGTCCGGTTTCAAATACGAAAGCGTCATCTTTGATGTACTGGAGAGTATTGTCTGGATTGGAGAAAGGTGCGTCTACAATGCCTTGAAGTTCCTCTTCAGTCATGCCGTAATAGTCGCGGAATGCTTGATTTGCCCAAACGATTTTCGATTCTGGGCCTTTGACCAATACCATATCGGCGATCGAGTCAAGAATTTGGTGATATTTTTGCTCGCTGTCGCGGAGTTTCTGCTGCGTCGATTCGATTTCTGCTAATTGCCTCTGGGTTTGCGAGTGCAATTCGGCCTGAGAAATTGCGACGGCTAAATGGTCGCCTACTTGTTTGGCAAATTCGATTTCGTCTTCCTGCCAATCGCGGGGTTGACCGCAGGAGTGAATGCACAGCAATCCCCACAAATGTTGCCCTTGTAGCAAGGGTACGACTAAGTTTGCTCGGATTTGAAATCGCTTGAGGATTCTGAGGTGACAGGGGCTCAACCGGGCTTTGTAGATGTCGCTGACAGCTTGAACGTAACCTTTGGCGTAGTTGGCTGCAAATTGTTCGCCGAAGCAGTGATCGTGAACTTTTGCACCCAGGGATGGGCTGTATTGGGGAAGTACGTCTTCTGATACTACTTCGCCGTCGTTCCAGTCGGATTCGGGAATGAACCGGTAAACGGCGACTCGATCGGCATTTAGGAGTTGCCGAACTTCGGTGGCTGTAATTTTGAATATTGTTTCTAAGTCTAAGGATTGACGAATTTTGCCAATCACTCCCATCAGCGCTTGCAGCTTTTTGAACCAGGTTTGAGACTGCATTTCTCTTTCTAGGTGAGCTAGCTTTTGGCGCAAGTCGGTTACTTCTTGATACAAATATTCATGAAACATATTGTTATTTGTTTAGTTATTTTGCGGTTTGGTATCGAGGTACATAGCATCCCAATAGCGCTCGGCAAGTTGAGCCTGGTATAGCAGTTGACAGTTGACAGTTGACAGTTGACAGTTGACAGCTTGCCCGCTTTAGATAAGGGTTGACAGTTGACAGTTGACAATCCCCAATCCAAAATCCCCAATCCAAAATCCAAAATCGTTTGATAGTTGACAGTTGACAGCTTGCTTAGAGAAGAGTTGACAGTTGAAAGCTTCGCTGGCTTAGATAAGGGTTGACAGTTGAGCGAAGTGAAGAAACAATCGAACGCAAGGGTTTGTGCCATGCGAGAACGTCCTAACCCTGATGGGCGCGGTTGCTGTAAATCTAAAAGCAGAGGGCAAATTCTCCTCCTTCTCCTAGCACTTAGCAGCTACTCGCGCTGCATTTCCGTATTTTTTCTAGATTGGGAGGTCGAACCAGGAGCTTAACTTGGTATATTTACTGTAAAAACGGGCGATCGGTGATGGGAAGAGTGCATAAATTGTCAATAATTGAGAGTTTTACCAGAAATAAGGAGAAATTAAAATCAGACTATTCATTACTCCAATCCTCGGACTTAAGGGTAAAGGTCGCTCTCAAACTGTCAACTGTCAACTGTCAACTGTCAACTGTTGAATCATCAACCCGGTATCTTAAGGTAATTAAATCAGGGAATCTCCGAAAGTGAAAAGCAGAAACCCGGTTTCACGGCGCAAGCGCGCCCAGAGTCCTGAACTAATCTTGACATTTTTTTCCGATCGCCTGTGGTTGCAATTATCACCTTTTTCTGATTATCGCAAACTCGATTGATATTGTCCTAAGTTTGGCGATCGAATATCCTGTTGGGAGTGCCTCTATGAAGATTTGTTTGAATTTAGGCGATCGGCTTTTCTTGAGTTTTCTCTGGTTTTCTCGAATTCTCAACTTATCTGTTTTAAATTCGGTTTAATCCAGATTTTGGAGCTATGGAATCATTTCGATGATTTGCCGGGCCTTCAAATTATTTTATGATATCGCTTCTATTTATTAAACTTATTGAAATCCACCTCATTCGAGCTGAGTTTTCCGGTCAACCAGTTGGTTTTCGTTGTAGGCTCTGCTTAAATTAAACCAACAAAACCGATGCTCTAAGACTTTATTTCCTTTTGAGCGCTTTTGTTGGGTTGGTTAACATTTTTGATACAATATATTACTCAACTATATCACATTTTAGGCTAAAGTCAAGGAATTTTAGGTTAAATCGGGGCTGAGACAGAAACCTAGTTTCTTAACATAATAATTAAGTGAGAAAATCAAGAGGGGTAAAAATAATCAACCGGGCTTTTTGAGTCGAGACTGCGTAAGTCTTATTGATGAAATTGTCTCACCCGAAATATTGAGGCTGTACATTTTTTCGGGTGCACAAGCCGGATACTTTCTGCTGACTTGCTTAACCAGCATTCTTCAGTATGGTTTCGGCTTCCTCAATACTTTGCAAAACCAGTTTACCAGAATCCTGAAAAGCGGCTCTTTCTGCATCGCTAAGTTCGAGTTCCAGTATCTGTTCGATGCCCTGATATCCCAAGCGGCAGGGAGCACCTAAAAATATATCTTGCACGCCGTATTGACCGTTCAAATAAACTGAGCAAGGCAAGAGTCGCGACTGATTGAGTAAAATTGATTCTACCATCAAACAGGCGGAAGATGCGGGTGCAAAATAGGCGCTAGAATTCTTCATCAATCCTACTATTTCGGCGCCACCGTGGCGAGTCCGCTGTACGATGCGATCGATCGCCCCTGCATCCATCAGTTGAGCGATGGGAATGCCGTTGACTGTGGAATAGCGGGGTAAGGGAACCATCAAATCGCCGTGGGAACCGATGACTGTGGCGCACACTTGGGCAATGGAAACGCCCAATTCCATGGCAATAAAAGTTTGAAAGCGGGCGGAGTCGAGAATGCCGCCCATACCGATGACTCGGTGTTTTGGCAAACCGGAAGCTTCCCAGGCTAGATATGTCATAATATCTAGGGGATTTGTGACTACAATTAAGATTGCTTCGGGGGAATGGGCGATCGCCTGTTTGGCAGCTTCTGTGACAATTTGAGCATTGATTTTAATTAAATCTTCGCGATTGATACCGGGTTTGCGGGGGATACCGGCGGCAATGACGATGATATTTGAGTTGGCTGTATCTATATAATCATTTGTACCGACAATTTGGCGATCGTGCCGTTCGACTCCCCTTGCTTGCATCAAGTCCAAAGCAACGCCCTGCGGCCAACCTTCGACGATATCTAACAATACTACATCTGCTAGATTTTTCTCGGCAATTCGTTGGGCTAAGGTGCTACCGACTTTGCCTGCACCAATAATTGATACGCGGGTTGATGGGGGATTCATGCGATTTTAGATGCTAACTTTTAGATTTTAAGAATGAGCTTAAGTGCGATCGAGTGCACTGTATGTACTCTACGTTACCTTTGAGTGGGTACGTTGTTGCGCTTGGGCGCTCTTCGATCTATGAAAGAGCGCCCAAGCGCAACAACGTACCTAAGAGTTACGTCTATAACTGTGAGTTTACTTAAAATCTTCGAGTTGGTCTACGCGCAGCCAAATATTGGGGGTGGGGACTTTACCAAATTTGACGAAGGCGTACTCGCCGCGAACATCCATAACTTCGCCTTTTGTTTCAAATAGATAGGAGGAAAAGCGCTGATCGCTGGCTTGGGCTTCTAGGCTGTTTTCGAGTTTCTCGCGAATTGCGCGGACTATGCTACCTTTTTTGATTGCCATAATTTGCTCTGTTTCATTTATAAAAGTATACAAATTTTAATGCCGATTTGGCTTTAATAGTAGATATAACTGATGCACTCGAAGCAAGAAACCAGGTTTTTGAACTGAGATTGAGGGTTTGGAGCAAATATTTTGGTAAAAAACAAAGGTGATGGTGCCTCCTGCGTATTAGGTACGTAGTTGCGCTTCAGCGCTCTTTGATCGATGATCGTACCCTCCTGCGTATTAGGTACGTAGGCGTATTAGGTACGTAGTTGCGCTTCAGCGCTCTTTGATCGATGATCGTACCCTCCTGCGTATTAGGTACGTAGTTGCGCTTCAGCGCTCTTTGATCGAGGAACGTACCTTCCTGGTTATTTCTGACACGCGGGGCAGTAATGAGTCGATCGCCCTGCTAATTTTATCTTTTCGATCGGCATTGAGCAAGTACGACAGGGTTGACCGGCGCGATTGTACACCCAAGCGACGCCACCGTAGTTACCGTTGACGCCTTGGACGTTGAGAAAATTGCTAAAAGTGGTGCCGCCGGAGGCGATCGCCTGCTGTAAAACTTGAATAATAGCTGTATGAATGCGATCGATTTGCACTTCTGTCAAATCAGCGCACAGAGTTGTCGGCATCACTCCCGACAAAAACAAAGTTTCGTCAGCGTAGATATTGCCCAAACCCGCTACCAGTGACTGGTCTAGCAATGCTGTTTTAATTGGTCGCGCCCGTCGGTGCAGCTTGCGGGCTAAATATTCTGTGGTAAATTCGTCGGAAAACGGTTCCGGGCCTAGGACTTTGAGGCCGGTGACTGTACTGGAAACCTCGGTTTCTGCGGGGACGTACCACATTTGCCCGAAGGTGCGTTGGTCTACAAAGCGTAATTCTTGGTTTCCTGCAAAAAATAGGCGGACTCGGGCGTGTTTTGGTAGGGGTTCGGATTGGTTTACCCACAGCAATTGTCCGGTCATCCGCAGGTGAACGCCCAACCAGCCAGCATTTGAGGGCAGAAGGGAGAAGGAAGAAGATTGAAGAGAAGAACTGAAAGTTTGAGGTGAGAATTCTCCCACTCTCCCCCTCTCCCCCTCTCCCGATCTCCCACTCTCTCCCTCTCCCCCTCTCCATTGCGATAGTTCTGCCAGGAGGTATTTGCCGCGCCTGTACCAAGATGCGATCGACTTTCCTTTGAGTTTTGTCAAAAAATCGGTCGCAGAGATTGAGCGGGCGATCGAGCTATGTAACAGCACGTCTCCGCCCAATATTTCGCGATCGAGGGTAAGTTGGTTCAAACCCCGGCAAATAGTTTCTACTTCTGGCAGTTCTGGCACAATTAGCGCTCTTGAGTCTAGTTATTTGGTTAGCCTTATTTAGGAGCGCCGTCGGCTGGTGCTGCTGGTTTGGCTGCTGCTTTTGCTGCTGGTGCCTTTCCTGCGGCTGGTGCTGCTGGTGCTGCTGGTGCTTTGGCTTTGGCTTTGGGTGCTGACACTTCGATTAATTCGCTTTGGGCGAAGTTGTTGGTGTTGACGCCGGCATAATTGACGCTGCTAAAGCGAACGATAACTGGGTATTTAATGCCGCTTTGGTCTACCGTAGCAACGGTGCCCACTTCTTGATACCAGAAGGATTCTTTGCGGAGAATCCGGACTGTCGAACCGCGTTGAACCATGAGCTTTGTTTCCTTTGCGATGAATAAACGGATAAAGCCATTTTTTTTACTTTAGTCGATCGCGCGTCGCATTTAAAGTCTGTAACGAAATTATTGTGTTCGGCGCCGTCTTTTGGTTGTTGGTTTGTAAAGAAAAGTAAAGTTGTTTTGAGGGCGATCGCTGGGGGACAAAAATAAATAAACAGACATTATCCGTTAAATACAAGCTGTGCGATCGGGTTGACAAAAAAGTTTACAAATAGGAGAGCGGGGCGGCCAGTTTGTTGTCAACTTAAGCCTGGAACCCTTTTTTGTATCTCTCGTTTGTTGCTGAGGCCAGATCCCCCTAAATCCCCCTTAAGAAGGGGGACTTTGATCGGAATCCTGTCCCCCCCTTCTTAAGGGGGAGTAGGGGGCAAGCTAAGGGGGGATCTGGCCTCGGGGGTAAACAGCAGTCTGTGACTACGTTTGACCTGGTTGTTGACCAATGGGGCCGCCAGGGGTGGCGGAGGCCCTCAGCTAGTTGCTGGGGCCGCCAGGGGTTGAAAACCCCTGTCTCACAGCTAAAGTCGTCTAAAGACGACTGAATAGCTGATATTAAAGGCGGTAAATTAACCTTGTATTTAATTATCTCGCCGCGCTAAACTATTCCAAAGTATGAGAAGTATTTAAATTATGTCGTTAGTAGATTTAGCTAATACTAAAGTTAGGGTAATTGGATGCAGTGCGGTGATGGGTGTTGCGCCAATGATTGCCAGCGCGATCGCCAATCCGGGTGTGACAGCAGCATTGGGTGCGATTGCCAATCCAACGGTTGGGGGGATTTCTATTTTAGCAACGATTGCAGCTAGTATTGCGGGGAATATCGCGGCGAATGACCTCGGAAATCGGATGACGGAAAAACTGGCAAAAAATCCCAATATTCTGGACAATCATGATTTGACTAAGGCTGCGGGTGAGGCGATCGGCTATATTTTGAGAGAGGTTGCTACTAACTCACCTAAGTTTACCGCACTAGCCCTTAGCAAAAATTTCTCGACCAGGGATTTAGATAAATTAGCCCAGAAAACTCCCAAATACTGGCTGGATATTAACACGAGTACAGCCGATTTGTCAAGGGGTTTACAGATTTCAGAAGAGCAGCTAACTGGGATTTTTTCTGCCGATGCCGAGGAGTTCGATCGCGTTACCGGATTGACACCAGCAGATTGGGCAACTTTCCTGGGGGAATTCGCCGCCACCGAGGGCAAATCCTTGGATGCGGAAATTGTCGAATTTGTGGCGAACAAACTGTACACAACATTCCCGAAAGCGTACCGCGAAGTGCTGAAACTGGATGCAGCGAAGGGAGGCGAAAAGTTTGCGGCGATGCTGTTGAATCTCCACCAAATTGCTTTGACGGAATTGAGAGATTTGGGGCTGCAAAATGGGGAGATTCTGCAAAAATTGGAAGCCGTGGCGACGCAGCAGCAGATTTGTCAAGTGATGGTGAAGTTGGAGGCGATCGAAATTGGTATCCGCGACGATTTGGCGCAGATTCAGAATTTACTGGAACGATTTGTTGATACTTCCGCGCCGAGATTGCCGCTTCCCTACGAGTGCGAAACGATTATTGCCGATCGGACTCAAGACTTTACCGGACGGCGATTTGTATTTGCAGCAATTGCGGAATTTTTGCAGAACAATCGCAAAGGCTATTTTGTTTTAGAAGCCGATCCGGGTGTCGGTAAAAGTTCAATTATGGCGAAGTTAGTGCTGCTGCTGAAGCGGCGCTGCGTTGCCCATTTTAACTCGCAATCTCAAGGCATTGCCCGCGCCGAACAATTTCTCGAAAATGCCTGCACTCAGTTAATTCGACGCTATCAACTAAATTACCCGCAACTGCCGGAAAATGCGACGAGAGATGGTAACTTTCTGAGTCGATTGTTGGGGGAAGTCAGCGCTAAATTGGGTGGCAAAAAGTTGATTATTGTCGTCGATGCCCTGGATGAAGTGGATCTCAGTTTGCAGGGGCGCGGTAGCAATGTTTTGTATTTGCCGGATGCTTTGCCGGATAATGTTTATTTTATTGTGTCGAAGCAGCCGAAAACTCTGCCTTTGCCAAATCATCAGGTTTTTGATTTGATGCAGTACAGTGCAGAAAGTTTGGCAGATGTCAAGGTTTATATTGACAAACGCACGGGGAACAGCGCGTCAATTCAGAGTTGGATTAACCGTCAAAATTTGCAGCGCGAACTGTTTGTGGCGGCGGTGGCAGAAAAAAGCCAGAATAATTTTATGTACCTGCGCTACGTGCTGAATGATATCGATAGCGGCAAGTACAGCGATGTGAATTTGCAAGATTTGCCGAGGGAGTTGGAAGGATATTATGACAAGCATTGGGCGCGGATGGAAATGGCGGTTAAAGATAAGGAATTGCGCCGCCGGAAGTTGAAGGTGATTTATTTGTTGACGAAAACTCGCAAGCCGGTTTGTTGCGATATTTTGGCGGATTTTGCTGAGGAAGATGCTTTGGATGTGCAGGAAGTTCTCGATGATTGGGAACAGTTTCTGCGGCGTAGCGGTGATAGTCCTCCCGATTACAGTATCTATCACGCGAGTTTCCAAAGATTTCTGCATCGTATAGATGTAGTGCAGAAAGCTGGGGTGTCGCTGCGGGATATTGAAACGGCGATTTCTGATAATTTGTGGGAGGATTTGTACGGCGATGAGTAAGTTTAAAGAACGGTTGGGGAAACTGTCGCCGAAAAAGCGGCTTTATGCTTTGGAAACTCTGCCGGGGCATTTGGCCCAGAGTGTTCAAGGGGAACGGCTGCATCAGTTGTTGACGGATTTTGATTTTATTGAGGCGAAGTTGGATGCGATCGGGGTTCAAGCGTTAATTGAGGATTACGATTTGGCGAGGGTTTCTGATGTTTTGTTGTCGGAGGGGCAAGGGGAAACTTTGCGGTTGATTCAAGGGGCGATTCGGAAGTCGGCGCACGTTTTGGATAGGGATAAAACTGAATTAGTAGGGCAATTATTGGGGAGGTTGCTAGATTTTGAAATGACTGATATTCAGGGGTTGCTGGAACAAGCCAAGCAGTCGAAAAATAGTCTTTGGCTGCGGCCTTTGAGGGCTAATTTAGAGCGGGCAAATGAAGGGGCGCTGCGGACGCTTGTCGGTCATACTGATGGAGTATGGGCAGTGGCGATCGCACCAGACGGTAAAACAGCGATTTCCGCTTCAGAGGATAACACGCTCAAAATCTGGGACACAGCCAGCGGTAGGCAACTAAGAACTCTCATCGGTCATACTGACCCAGTAACGGCAGTTGCGATCGCACCGGATGGCAAACGAGCGATTTCCGCTTCATGGGATAACACCCTGAAAATCTGGGACACAGACAGCGGAAGAGAACTGAGAACTTTGATCGGTCATACTGATTCGGTATCAGCAGTCACGATCGCACCAGATAGCAAAACAGTGATTTCAGCTTCATGCGATAACACCTTAAAAATCTGGGACACAGACAGCGGAAGGGAACTTTTGACTCTCATCGGTCATACTGACTCGGTATGGGGAGTCGCGATCGCACCGGATGGCAAACGAGCGATTTCCGCTTCAGAGGATAACACCCTCAAAATCTGGGACATCGAAAGTGGTAGAGAACTTACAACTCTTATCGGTCATACTAATTATGTATCAGCAGTCGCGATCGCACCAGACGGCAAACAAGCGATTTCGGCTTCAGGCGATAACACCATCAAAATTTGGGATATCGACACTGGCATCCAACTGAGAGCCCTCACCGACTATACGTTATGGGTATTAGCAGTCGCGATTGCGCCAGATGGCAAAACAGCGATTTTTGCTTCACGGGATAACACCCTCAAAATCTGGGACATCCACGGTGGTAGAAAACTAACAACTCTCATCGGCCATAATGACGAGGTAAAAGCAGTCGCGATCGCAGCCGACGGGCTGACAGCGATTTCGGCTTCATTGGATAAAACTCTCAAAATCTGGGACATCGACAGTGGTAAGAAACTCATAACTCTTATGGGTCATACTGATTATGTATCAGCAGTTGGGATCGCGCCAGATGGCAAAACAGCGATTTCCGCTTCAGGCGATAACACCCTCAAAATCTGGGATTTGCTTAGTGGCAGGGAACTGAGAACTCTCACTGGTCATACTGGTTATGTAACAGCAGTTGCAATTGCACCCTCTGGCAAAATAGCAATTTCAGCTTCAGGGGATAACACTCTCAAAATCTGGGATTTTCCTAATGGCAGGGAACTGAGAACTCTCACCTATCACACTAACAGGGTATTAGCAGTCGTGATTGCAGCCGACGGTCTGACAGCGATTTCCGCTTCAACGGATCACACCCTCACAATCTGGGATTTGATTAGTGGCAAAAAACTGAGAATTCTCACCGGCCATACTAACTGGGTAATACCAATTGCGATCGCACCAGACGGTCTCACAGCGATTTCTGGTTCAAGGAATAACACCCTAAAAGTCTGGGATTTACTCAGTGGCATCGAACTCACAACTTTGATCGGTCATACTGACGAGGTAAAAGCAGTTGCGATCGCACTTTCTGGCAAAACCGCGATTTCCGCTTCAAGGGATGAAACCGTCAAAATCTGGGACATCGAGACAGACACCGAACTTTTTACCCTCACCGGTCATACTGACGAGGTACAAGAAGTCGCGATCGCACCAGACGGCCTCATAGCGGTTTCCGCTTCATCCGATAACACCCTCAAAATCTGGGATTTGCTTAGTGGCAAAGAGGTTGCTAGTTTCAGCGGAGATGCTAGGTTTGATTGTTGTGCGATCGCCGCTGATGGAGTGACAGTTGTAGCGGGCGATCGATCGGGCCGGGTGCATTTCCTGCGATTGGAGGGAGTTAAACAGTTGACAGTTGACAGTTGACAGTTGACAGTTACCCGGCGGTTAGAAACCGCGTCTACACAAACAATGTCCGCCTCCGCGGACGAAGAGGGTATTCGGAGATGGAAAATCATCGGGTAAATCTTCAACCCGCGGAGGCGGGTTTTGTCTGTGTAGCCGCGGTTTCAACCGCCGGGGTTTTTGGGTTGATGGATTGATGGGGCGATCGGGTTTTTTGTGGATGTGCGATCGCATTTTTTGTGGATGGGCGATCGGGTTTTTGGATTGACGGGCGATCGGGTTTTTGGATTGATGGGCGATCGGGTTTTTGGGTGGATGGGCGATCGCATTTTTGGGTGGATGGGCGATCGGGTTTTTGGGAGAAATGTGCGATCGACTGTAAAATAACAATAAAAACACAGGAGTAATCGCCGTGAGCGTCACAACTGTAAAATGGACGGTTGCAGACTACCACCGCATCATTGCAGCCGGCATTCTGGAAGGGCGAAAAGTTGAACTAATCGGTGGAGAAATAATCGAAATGGCTCCCGAAGGAGAATCTCATGCTTACTGTAGCGATGAGGCTGGAGAGTACCTAATTTACTTGCTAGGCGATCGGGCTAAAGTGCGACAAGGTAAGCCCATTACCTTGCCACTTAACAACTCCGAACCCGAACCAGATATCGCTATAATTCAACGTTTGGGACAAAATTATCGAGAACATCATCCCTATCCAGAAAACATCTTTTGGCTGATAGAATACTCCAATTCTACTCTGACTAAAGACTTGGGAATTAAGAACAAAATTTACGCCGCCGCCGGGATTGCCGAGTATTGGGTTGTCAATTTGCGAACTATGGAATTAATCGTGTTTCGAGATCCTACCGATGCTGGCTATCAATTCAGAGAAACTCTGACTCACGGTAATATTAATCCCCTCGCTTTTCCAAATGTTTCAGTTGCGATCGATCGTTTATTCGGGAATTAGGTAAATGAGGTAGAAACACTCGGCGATTTCAACCGCTGGGTTTTTTGTATTCTAAAATCCCGAACCCTAAATCCCAAATCGAATGATTCACACAACAGTAATACTCGCCATGAGTGCCGATGGCAAAATTACAGATACCGCCCTCACCGCCGCCCGATTCGGTTCAGCTAACGACAAATCTCACCTCGAACAACAAGTCGCCGCCAGTGACGCAGTTTTGTTCGGAAACGGCACTTTACGCGCCTATGGAACCACTCTGAGAGTCTTTTCACCCGATTTGCTAGAACAAAGGAAACTGCAAGGAAAGCCCCCACAACCGGTGCAAATTGTGTGTTCGCGATCGCGCAAATTTGACCCCAACTGGCGATTTTTCCAGCAACCAGTTCCCCGCTGGCTGTTAACGGGAAATGATACAGATGTCAGCAACAGGCTAGAAGCCCGTTCCACAATAGATGAATTGTCTTGTGGAACAGGCATCTTGCCTGTTGCTGAGCACGGGCTAGAAGCCCGTTCCACAATAGATG